>SVND01000003.1 GCA_015067075.1 Oscillospiraceae bacterium | reverse complement strand
TCTGTTTTGGTGTGAGAGCACGTGACGCAAGTAAAGGTCGTTTCGCCTTCCTCGTCTTCCGTGGGCTCTTTTGTGATAACACCGTCGTCCCATTCGTGAGGCAAAGTCTCAAAGCTGTCGCAATTGTCGTCCAAGCAGTCGCGCTTGTGATTTTCGTCGCCATCGGGATACCAATCAGACCAAGTGCATTCATGAACTAATTTATCGATGGGCTCTGTTTTGGTGTGAGAGCACGTGACGCAAGTAAAGGTCGTTTCGCCTTCCTCATCTTCCGTGGGCTCTTTTGTAACAACGCCGTCGTCCCAATTATGTTCGCCTGTCTGCTCACCATTACAAAGATCACAAACCATCTTATGGGTAGTGCCGTCAACGGGCACCCAATCGCCCCATTCATGACGGCCGCTTTCTTGTTCAATGCCGCAATTTCTCTTACAATTGCGAATGTGGGAATCTACGCTATCGTATGTCCATTTTCCCCAATCGTGATCAAGGGCAGGAATATCTTCTGTTTTCGTAGCTTTACAATCGGAGCAAGTGAAGGTCTTTACGCCCGCTTCGGTGCAGGTGGGAGCTTTGGTTTCTACACCGTCATCCCAATCGTGTGTTTTTGTCTCTTTCTTTCCGCATTCACTGTCCTTGCAGGTACGGGTATGGGTTCTGCCGTTTTCATCGTCTAGCCAATCACCGAAATCGCAGGTGTGGGAATCATACTGTGCAGAAGCATAGAGGTATACGCACGCCTGCGTGTCTTGGTCGTCATAATAGCCACCATTCTCATGACTTTCATCCTCAATCCACTCCCAGTCAAGCTCGTAATCGTGTCCTGTAACAAAACCAATCGTTTCGTTATAATCTCTCAGGCGGAGCTGCGCCTTCTGTCCCTCATTATACAGGATCCACCCAATATCGTCAAAGGTATCGAATACCGCCACACTGCCCTCTTTGTTGACATCCGGGAAAGGCAGAGGATCCGGATTTCCATCTTCATCGGCGTCTACCTTTGCATTCATGTCGCCATCGACGTAAGAGTAGTATTCATCACGGCTGTCGTAGAAAATAACACCCCAGCTTGACGAATCTCCGAAATCATAGATGCGTTGCTGATACATTCTTTCGATAGGACGCATGCTGGGCGCGGAGAGGAAGTAGTTGGGAATGACGAACTGCTTTACACATTTTGTGTGGTATGGCATCACGCCGTTCTCCCAATAAGAATGCCAATCAGGATTGTAATTCTCGGCAAGGTACACGTCCACCATCTCAAACTCGGCAGTTTTCTTTGCTTCCTCGTGGGAGAAGGTGCCGTCGGCATTCATTGTGATCTCGATTGCATTGATACCACCGTTACTGTAAAGCATATCGGTCAGATGCTGATCGCAGATCATAATGTGGAATTCATGCAGATCGTAATCATCAACGTCACCGTCACCATCCATGTCCCATTCCAGATAGTCGTATACGCCGTTCGGCTCATCGCGCCACTCACCGCCGCCGCCTTCGTCAAACTTGAGGTAGTCGGGGATACCGTCCGAGTCGTCGTCTACGTCGTGAATATCGTAGAATCCGTCACCGTCGGAATCGATCATATAAGAGTAAACCTCGGAAAAGTCCATAGCGTAGTGCTTTCCGTTGTACTCTGCCACGAGAATGAACATCGTATCATCGGCAAGAGCGTCAAACTGTGCCTGATTCGTTACCTTGCTGTACACGGGAACGGGGCGGTCACAGTTTTTGCACGCTTCGCTGTCAAAGTCGTGACCCGTGGCAGGAATAATGGGCATCTCCTGACCGAAAAATTCGATGAAGTTTTCATCCTTTGCATATCGGTTGCAATTCTCGCAGTACCAATATTCCTCGCAGCCCTTGAGCATACAGGTAGGAGAATCGTATTCTGCATGACGGATCGTGCCTTGATGGCGGCAATCTGCATAGTAGAGATAGCCCTCCACCTCGTCGCCGACATATTCAACGTCGGAACCAAGATAGCGGAAGTAGAATTTCCATCCGCCGTTACCGTCTGTGATCAGATCGGCAATGACGTTGTATTTCAGATAAACAGAGTTATAGTTATTGATATAATAAGACCATCTGCCGCTAAACTGCAGGGTTCCGCTCGTGCCGTTTTCAGACCAGTAGAATGGATCGCTTTCGGTGTATCCTCCATCCTCATAGGTGCTGATCTTAAACTTGCCCCAATACGTGCGTTCGGCGTCATTGTAATAATCGTCATCGCCATCGACGCTTTCATAGCCATAGGAATAGGCAAGATAATCCTCGCGGCCGTTGATGAACATACCGTATTCATATTCCGGCCGTTGCTCATAACGCCAGAATGCCACACCTAGAGTATCTGTGGGGACAGTCAGACTACCGTCAGCATTCACCCAATCGGTAACGTCTACGGCAGGGATAGCTTCATATGCATCTTCACTCGCCTCAACGTCCTTCATTGCATAATAGCGATCGCCGCTTTTGATTACAAACAGCAAATCGTCACCGAGATTATCGGTTTCGGTTACACAGCTTCCCGTTAATCGCTGCATCGTCACACCAACGGGCTTTGTATACTCATAGACCGTTGTTTCGAGTGCATTATTGCCCTCTGCCGTCGGTTCCTCAAAATACGCAAACACCGTCGCAGGCATCATGCTGAGCGTCATTATAACGCTTAACAGCAGTGCTAAAATTCTTTTTACTTTCATTTTTGTTCCCCTTTCATCATGTGAGAATTTTTCAGGCTGTTACAGTCTGTGCTTTTAGCTTGATGTTTTCCAAAACTTCGATGAATTTCGGTTTGCCTTTTGTCCTTGGATTATTTATCTGATCGGGCTTGACTCTTACCTGACCGGGAAGCACGTGCGGCACTCCTTGTTCGTCAAAAAGCTCCATGTAAAAATACCACACCACACAGTCAAGATTTTCAAGCTTCTCGGGACAGAAAAATTTGATCATTCTCCCTGGACGCTTCATCTCAAAAAGACAATACGGACGCTCGCTGTTTTCGGGCACCGTAAATACGGGAAATCCCTTTTCAAAGTACATTGAAAAGCTGTCACGAGGCTCGTTGACAAACAAATAGTCTGTCACAGAAAGTGACTCGTTCAGTAAATAGTCCAGCTCCTTTGCGCGAGTAAACTCAAAATCGCCGAATAAAATACGTTTGTCGGTCACATGTCATCACCTCCGTTTTTGTAGTTTAGAGACTTTCGAATCATATCTTGGCTACATTTTACCATATTTATATATGTGTTCGGTACACCCCAAAGGGGTGAAAACTTTAAATTAGGGGTGAAAAAAGGGTGAAAAGATGGTTTTGCGTGCAAAAAAGCGGCAGAATAGCACTGCCGCCAATTTGATATTTTATTTAATAAGTAATGCGTAAAGCTCCTCTCGTGAGTTGACTCCAAGCTTGCCGTAAAGCGTTCTCGTATAGGTTTTGATGGTGTTTTCCGACAAGCATAACTCGTCGGCAATTTCTTTTCTCTTTTTGTTTTGAAGAACCAGTTCAAGGATCTCGCGTTCTCTTGCCGCCAGCATTTCGCCGGGCTTCAAAAAGGAAAGGACCTTCAGTATTTTTTCTTCAATCGGCATAGTTGCAATATCAGCGGGATCAGGATGCGAAACCACGGGCGCAGGTTTAGGAATAAGGTCTAATCTGACGTAATCCTGCATCATCCAATAGATTCCGAGAAGTATGATCTCGCTGAACAGGTAGGAAACGGAAAGAAATTCAAAGTTCCAAGGAATGAATTTTTCAACAAACCAAACGGCGATATTTCCGAAAACTATTGCGGCGAGAAGCGAAGCGTGTTTTTGTGACGCAATCATTTTTTTGTGTATAGAATGAACGATACAGGCGATCATTGCCGCAAAATACGACAACAGGTAGATAAGATATAGAGGGTGGAGCGCGCCGTATACCTTGCTGAGCTTTGCTGCACCGTCAACGAATGTAAGCGAGACTTCCTTGTAATACCACGGCAAAAATCCCGATGTGGCAATTATTGCAAACATCAGCACACCGATAGTCAGTAAAAAGGAGACGGTTTTCTTTTTGATCTTAAATCCACATAACTTGGAAATAGTTAAAAGCATGAACATAGAAAGAAAAACGCTGCCTAAATATACAACATCGTTGGCAAATATGGCAAAAGTAAGTGTTTTTGATATTGAAAGAAGAAAATAACCGACATTTGCAACGGTTATGGATATAAATAAGAGCAGTAGCCATGTTTCTTTTTTCCGTACAAAAAAGCAATATACAGCAAGCAACAATAATGCAACTGCCACTATGACGGCGTATGTAATGGACATATATGTTTTATCCTTTGTTTTAATTTATATTTTTATTATATCATATATGCCAGAACAATTCAATAAAAATCGCATATTTTATATTACTATAGTCTCGATTTTTGCAACGGACACCTCAAACGCAGTAAACAGCGTTTCTTTTTGATTTTCATCCACCTTGACATACTGTCTGCTTTGTATTCTTCCCGTTATGCCCACGAGCGTGCCTACGGGCAATTGTGATGCAAACCTTGCGTTTCTGCCCCACGCGATACAGGGAATATAGTCGGATTTGTTAAAACGTCTGTTTACTGCGACGAGCATATCGGCTATTTCACGTTTTTGCGGCGTTTGCCGAAATTGTACGGGCTTACATATGTAGCCGCATAGGGTAATAAAATTTACATCCTCGCTTTGTTTTGCAAATTCAAGTTCCTTTGCAAAAAGTGACAGCATAAGCCGTGTGTGCGACGCTTCATGACGGTTATACGATCTGTATTCGCCTTTTATATAAACGGGTACGCCGAGCGTAAGCTGAGCGATATCACATATTCTGTCGGAAACGGTTACGCTGACCGTATCGCTTATGCCCGATAATCTTTTCACATCTATCGCCATCGTATAAAAGCTTTCTCCGAAAAGGTTATGGCTAAAGCTTGGCTCGGACGATATTTTACCGCTTATCTCTGCGCGGTTAAAGCAATGCTCATTCATTTTACTTGCACCTTTCATACATTTTCTAATGCTTGCGGCGTAATACCTGATAAAAGCAAAGCTGTCGCCGCAGATACAGCTTCATATTCGTGTCCGCATTCAGGTCCGATTGCCACTTTTATCTCCTGCGGTTCTATTACGTTTCCAAAAAGGTCGATTATGCTTCTTTGTACACTGATAACAGTTTCCGTATCTGTTATACTTGACACGGTAACACTGCTTTTTTGCGAAAGTCCGCAGGTGACCGCACTTATGCCTGTATCGGCGATAATATTGGCGGCATCGGTGTCGTCAGTTTCAAGCACCGCAATGGCATCAAGCCCGCTAAGGTCTGTATCACAGTGTCTGGCTTGTGTATGCTCAAACAGGATTATATCGGGGCGCATAGCAAAAATATCGGCAAGTCGCGACGTCTGAAAAATAATTAACTGCATTTCGTTACCTATTTGCTCATATCGAAGAACTGAGATCAGAATATGACCTATTGCTTTTTGCTTGAGCAGAGTTGACATAATCTTAGCCGTGCCATGACCTTTATCCGAACCGTAAATACCAATTTTTATCGGCTGTATCATCAAGCTATCGCTTCCTTTCCTTTTATGCGTGAAAAATAATAAACTCCGCAGTTTGCTTTTTCCAAATATATTTTATTCCTTTTTGCGCAAAATAGACGTATATAAAGGAGGAAAATTCAAATGCTCAACAATTACCAAAAACAAATAGCTTCATATTTCGCATTTCTTTTTTGTATCATTCTTATATTTGCCGCCATAAACGGTATAAATGCATCGGCGCAGCAGGAAAAGATAGAGCTTCCCGTTTTAATGTATCATAGCATACTTAACAACAACGCGCGCCGAGGGAAATATGTCATAACGCCTTCACAGCTTGAAAGTGATTTTAAATATATTTACGAAAACGGATATACGACCATAACGGTAAGCGACCTGGAAGCCTATGTTTATGACGGCGTACCGCTGCCTGAAAAGCCTATTATGATAACGTTTGATGACGGCTATTACAATAATTATAAATACGCATATCCGCTTTTAAAAAAATACGGTTTTAAAGCTGTCTTTTCTATTATTGGTCGATATGCCGATCAATATTCCGAAACGAAGGATGAAAATCCCAACTATGCTCATATGTCGTGGGCGCATTTACGCGAAATGAGCGAAAGCGGCGTTGCGGAAATACAAAACCACAGCTATGATATGCATTCCTTCGACGGTTCACGAAAGGGTGCTAAGCGTATGCAAAGCGAGCCGCTTGCCGCCTATACGGATACACTCACCAACGATATAATGCGCCTTCAAACAGCTGTAAAAGAGCACCTTGGTGTATTCCCAAAGGCGTACACATATCCTTTTGGGTTTATTTCGCAGGAATCCTATGATATTTTAAAAAGCCTCGGATTTATTTGCACTTTTTCCTGCACAGAAAAGCTCGCCTGTATAACAAGCGAGCCTGAAAGTCTGTACCTTATACCGCGCTTTAATAGACCGTCGGGTATAAGCACCGAAGATTTTTTCAAAAAAATATATTCAAAATAAGAAAAAGGGGCTGTCTCAATGGCGTCTGTTTCGCTTTTGAGACAACACCTTTTTTGTGCTGATCATTCTTCAAAGGGACGAATGCGAAGGGTTGCGCCGAGAGATTCACATATTTCACGGCTGAGCGCTTGCTCCTCGGCTGACGTTACAACGTCAACGACTGTCATTACAACGTTAGGAACGTATTCGACGCAATCCTTTGTAAAGCTGAGCATAGCGTCGTAGGAGTCAATGCCGAATTTCGGGCGGACGACTTTGAAATAATCGTCCTTGTTGGTTGCGTTAAGGCTGACGGAAACGGTGTCAATAAGCCCTTTCAGCTTCGGCGCAGTTTTTTCATTCCATATAAGATCGGCAAGTCCGTTTGTATTTATACGGATAGGAATATTACTTTTTGCTTTGATATATGCAGCAACCTCAAGAAGGTCGTAAAGACGCTCCGTCGGTTCACCGTAGCCGCAAAAAACGACCTCGTCGTATTTGTCAAGCTCCCATGTGTCAATGCTGTCGCAAACTTCCTTAACAGTGGGCTCGCGGTCGAGCCAAAGGGGCTCGGAGCCGTATACGCTGTCGCCGTTTTGGCGCAAGCAAAAGGTGCATGCGCAGGGACAACGGTTTGTCATATTAACGTAAATTCCGTTTTTAACGGGATAAGTTATTGTCATCATTTTTATTTCCTCCTATAAAATACGATCTTTAAGCTTTAATTTATCAAAAGTAATTCCGATTAAAATGTAAAGAGCACTGCTGAAAACGCACTGTGTAACATAGCCTGCGATGGCGGCGAGCGGTGCAATGAAATTGCCTGTTAAAACTGCCTCATAAAGATAATAACCGCCGATACATATTATCCATGCGGGGATAAGGGCAAGAATATTTTTAAAACAAATTATCTTTTCACTTTTTCTTGAGAAGAAAAGGACTGTCAATGATTTAATTATCAGAGAAGCGGGTGCCCAAACGGCGTAGCCCGTAAGGCAATCTGCCAAAAGTGCGCCTGCTGCGCCAACAAAGGCGGCGTAGGGCAAGGGAAGAATACAAGCGGCAAAATATATTATTCCGTCGCCCACATGAGTGTACCCTGTGTGAGACGGAATGTGCAGATATGCCGTAAGTACAAAAACCACAGCGGTCAAAACGCCGACGGTACAGATAAGCTTAGTTTTCTTATTCATGGCTGTTTATTTCCGATAAAAATTCCTCGAAGCAAATGCCGTCTGTTTTCGGAATATCAAGCTCCATTGTGCGGCGCAGAGTTTTAGCAATAAATGCTGAGGCACATCGCACGGAGTCAGAGAAATCTTTGCCGTTTACGGCATCGGCGGCAATCATGGATGAAAAAACGTCGCCTGTGCCTGAACGGCAAATTCCAACCTTGTGCTCTCTTATAACTACAGGTGCTTTACCACGCTCGTAAATGAAATTTTCAAGGTCGTCGCCGCGTTCAAGACCTGAAATAACTATTTTCGTCGGTCCCATGTCGCTGAGGATTGCACATATTTTTTCAAGATCCGCCTCGTCCATATCACTGCGGTATTCCGTATCGGTAAGTATGCACGCTTCAGTCAGATTTGGTGTAAGTATGTCGGCAAAGGGAACAAGTGCACTCATTTGCTTTGCAAGGATAGGTGAATATGTGGAATAGAGCTTACCGTAATCGCCCATGACAGGGTCAATGACCGTAACGGTATGCTTTTGCTTGAAATGTGTTAAAAACCGTTTTACCATATCAATTTGCTCCGGCGAGCCGAGAAATCCTGTCAAAATGCCGTCGAAGCTGAGTTCAAGCTTTATCCATTCGTTCATGTAAGCATCTAAATGCTCCGTAAAGTCCGTGTAATAAAAGCTTTTGAATCCTGTGTGATTTGAAAAAATCGAAGTTGGGACAGGACAGCATTGAACCTTCATTGCCGAAATTATGGGCAAGGATACGGCGAGAGAGCATCTGCCAAAGCCGCAAAAATCGTTGATGACGGCTATCTTTTTTTGATTATTGTGCGACATTATACGTCGACTCCTTTCAATGTAAATAGTATATATCATATTTGGTTATATAAAAATAATCAGAATGAAAGAATTTTATATAACCAGATGCGAGCTGTGCTTGACAATTACAGAGAAAAAAGATATAATAATTATGCTCTGCATTCACTGAAAGGAAGGACAACGGTATTATGTCGAAAATATATACAAAGGTGTATCAGCTTATCGGAAAAACGCCGCTTTTGGAGCTGACGAATATTGAAAAAAAGTATGAACTTAAAGCGAAGATACTTGCAAAGCTTGAATATCTCAATCCTGCAGGCTCCGTAAAGGACCGCGTTGCTATCGCAATGATAGAGGAAGCGGAGACGTCGGGCAAGCTTAAGAGCGACAGCGTAATAATCGAGCCGACGTCGGGCAATACGGGTATCGGTCTTGCGGCTGTTGCGGCGGCGAAGGGCTACCGCCTTATTATAGTTATGCCCGATTCCATGTCGGTAGAGAGGCGCAAGCTTATGACGGCGTACGGCGCGGAGCTTGTTTTGACCGACGGTGCAAAGGGCATGAAAGGTGCTATAGAAAAAGCGCAGGAGCTTGAAAAGGAAATTGAAAACAGCTTTATTGCGGGGCAATTTGTAAACCCTGCAAATCCGAAGGCGCATATGGAAACGACAGGCCCTGAGATTTTTGAGGATACGGACGGAAGCGTAGATATTTTTGTGGCAGGTGTGGGCACAGGCGGTACGATAACGGGAACGGGTGAGTATCTTAAATCGAAAAAGCCTGATGTAAAGGTCGTCGCAGTTGAGCCGAAGACCTCGGCGTTTTTATCTACGGGCGTTGCAGGTAAGCACGGTCTGCAGGGAATAGGCGCAGGCTTTGTGCCCGAAATTCTCAATACGGAGATATACGATGAGATAGTTCTGGTAAGCGATAACGATGCTTATGAGGCGAGCCGTCTTATGGGTAAAAGCGAGGGCGTGCTTGTTGGTATTTCATCAGGTGCGGCGCTGCATGCGGCAATAGAGCTTGCGAAAAAGGAAGAAAACGCAGGCAAAAATATTGTTGTGTTGCTTCCCGATACAGGAGACAGATATTTGTCGACGGATCTTTTTTAAGCAAAGCTTCAGCGAAAATATTGCAATAAAGATGAAAATATGATAAAATAAAATATTACTAAACATATTAAGGGGAACTTTTTGTGAAACTGACATATTTACTTAAATGCGGCGAGCTTGTTTTAAAGGGACTTAACAGACGTACCTTTGAGGACGTTATGCTTGCACAGCTGAGAACAAGGCTTTCATCCCTTGGCAAATTTGATATAAAAGCGGCGCAATCCACGGTATATATAACACCTGAGCAGGATATTGACGAAATAACGGCTGCCGAGGTGCTTACAAGGCTGCAAAAGCTTTTCGGAGTAGTAAGCGTTTGCGTTTCCTATGGCGCGGAAAAAAATATGGAGAGCATTTTTGAGGTGGCGAGAAAATATATCGCGCCCGAGCTTTTTGCCTGCAGTACCTTCAAGGTCGAGGCGCGCAGATCGGATAAAAAATTCCCGTTTAATTCTCCTCAGATCTGCCGAGATGTGGGCGAGGTCTTGCTTGAAAGCTGTCCTCACCTTACGGTTGACGTTCATGAGCCCGATGCAGTTGTAAACGTCGAGGTGCGTGAAACTGCGGCGTATTTGCATATAGGCTCGCTCCCCGGTGCGGGCGGTATGCCGACAGGCACAGGCGGAAAAGCAGGGCTTTTACTTTCAGGCGGTATTGACAGTCCCGTTGCAGGCTGGCTTATGGCAAAGCGCGGAGTAAAGCTTGTTGGAATCCACTTTTTCAGTCCGCCATATACAAGTGACAGAGCGAGGGAAAAGGTGATCGACCTTGCAAAGATACTGTCCTCATATGTGGGCGAATTTCCCGTGCTTATCGTACCGTTTACGAAGATACAGGAGCTTATCCGCGAAAACTGCCCCGAGGAATATTTCACGCTTATCATGCGCCGCATGATGATGCGTATTGCGCAAAAGCTGGCGTTCCACAACAAATGCCGCGCCCTTGTAACGGGTGAATCTCTCGGACAGGTTGCAAGTCAGACCATGGATGCTCTTTGCTCCACCGATGCCGTAGTGGATAAAATGCCCGTATTCCGTCCGCTTATTGGACTTGATAAAGAGGAAATCGTCAGATATTCCCGCAAAATAGGTGCATTTGAAACGTCAATTTTGCCCTATGAGGATTGCTGTACGGTATTCACGCCGAAGCATCCGAAAACACGTCCGCAAATATCGGAGCTTGAAAAGGCGGAAGCGTGTCTTGACGTTGATGCACTTGTGAAGGAAGCTATAGAAGGTACTGAAAAAGTAATCGTTTGCGATTTTTCGATATAAAGGAAATGGTATTATGAATTGTGAAATATTATCCGTCGGAACGGAAATATTGCTGGGCGATATATTAAATACAGATACACAGTTTGTGTCCAGCAGACTTTCAGCGCTGGGAATAAACGTGTTTTACCATGCAACGGTAGGTGATAACCCCGCAAGATTGCGTGAGCATCTTGAAATGTCGCTGTCGCGCTCCGATATGGTCATTATGACCGGCGGACTTGGACCGACGTATGACGATCTGACTAAGGAAACTGCCGCATCGGTAATGGGGTTTGAGCTTTGCGAGGATGCGGAGAGCCTTGCACGTATTGAGGCGTTTTTTGCGAGAATGGGCCGCACGATGACACCCAATAATAAAAAGCAGGCAATGCAACCCAAGGGCGGAATAATAATCAGAAATGATTACGGAACTGCCCCCGGCTGTGCTATGGTGAAAAACGGCAAGGTCTGTATACTTTTGCCCGGCCCGCCGAGAGAGCTGTTTCCGATGTTTGACGAGCAGGTCGTTCCGTTTTTAAAAACGCTGTCTGATGAAACAATACTTTCCCATACGGTGAAAATTTTCGGAATGGGTGAATCTTCCGTTGAAAACAAGCTGAAAACGCTTATGGAAGAGTCGAAAAATCCGACACTTGCGCCCTATGCGAAAACAGGCGAGGTGGAGCTTCGTGTAACGGCTAAGGCGAAAAATGAGGCGGAGTGCGAAAAGCTGATGGCGCCGATGCTTGAAAAGGTAAAAGCGGAGCTTGGCGACGTGATATACGGTATAGACGTACCATCATTGGAAACGGCGCTTGTTGCGCTTGCAAGGGAAAAGGGTAAAACTGTTGCCTGCGCCGAATCCTGTACGGGCGGACTTATCGCAAAGCGTATAACCGACGTATCAGGCTCATCAGATATGTTTGGATTTGGCATGGTTACATATGCAAATGAGGCAAAGATGAAGCTTTTGGGTGTTGCGGAGCAAACACTTGCGCAGTACGGAGCTGTGTCTGAGCAAACGGCGAAGGAAATGGCGCTGGGCACACTTCGCGTATCGGGTGCTGATATAGCCGTTGCAACGACGGGCATTGCAGGACCTACAGGCGGCACGGATGAAAAGCCCGTTGGCTTGGTATATATTGCCGTTGCCGATGAAAAGGGCGTTGACTGCCAACGCTTTGTTTTTGGCAGAGGCGGAAATGAGCGCGCACTTGTGCGCGAGCTTGCCGCGTCAAATGCAATAAATATGCTTCGTAAAAAATTACTGTAAGAAAGAAGACTTGACAAATGGCACACCCCCGAATGATGGGAAGAAAAATTTTTGACGTACACGCCCATTCCTTTCCCGAAAAAATTGCGGGAAAGGTCGTAAAGCAGCTTGAGGATTACTACCAAGTTGCCGTACCGGGCGTAGGCACGATAGAAGCGCTCAAGGAATATGCAAAGAATCACGGAGTACAGTATTTTCTCACCTTTGCTACGGCGACAAAACCATCGCAGGTGGAAAATATAAATACGACTATCGCCGCACAGATAGGCAACGGTGTTTTCGGACTTGGCACGATACATCCCGAATATGAAAATATCGATGCAGAGCTTACGAGGATACATGAGCTCGGCTTGCTGGGTATAAAAATACATCCTGAATTTCAAGGAATATACGTTGATGCGCCTGAAATGGATGCAGTTTATGACGGGCTTGCAAAGCGTGACCTTGTTTTGCTGACACACGCAGGTGATAAAAACGTGGATAACTCCAATCCGCCGCGCATAGCGAGCGTGATGAGTCGCCACACTGATTTGAAGCTCATTGCCGCCCATTTTGGCGGATATCAGCAATGGGAGGGTGCGAAAAAACTTCTTCACGGTAAAAACGTATGGTTTGATACGTCGAGCACGCTGGCTTTTGTGGACGATGCGTATGCTCTTGAGCTTATCCGTGCTCACGGCGTAGAAAAGTTCCTTTTCGGAAGCGATTATCCCATGGGTAGATATGATTATGAGTTTGCACGCCTTTTGGGAATGGGGCTTTCCGACAGAGAGCTTGATATGATATTTTTTGAAAATGCAAAAAAGCTGTTTAAGCTTGATAATATGTAAAGAAAAAAGCCGTCACTTCAAAAAAAGTGACGGCTTTTGCTGTATATTTATTTGATAGGTTCAATGACGTAGAAAGCAGTTACCTGCGGAGATGCATCGAGGTAAAGTGAGATACTGCCGTTTTTGACATCGGCTTCGCCTTCAGTAGGAACGAGCTGTGCAGCCTTTTCAAATTTATCGCTGAGTGCCTGATAGATAGCCTTGGAAAGTGAGTCGGTAAGGTTTTTGTCAACGTCTGCACTTTCAGGTGACCATGAGAAATATCTGTCCTCGATATCCTGCTCTTTACGAAGCTTTTCAAAATCGTCGAAGAAGTTTGCATCGTCGTCAACAAGACTGCGGGTGACCTTGACTTTTGTTACGCCTTCGGGAAGCTTCACGTTGAACATCAGCTTTTCCCAACCGTTAAAATCGATATTATCACCAAAATTGTACGCCATAATGTATATCTTGCCCGTTGTCTCATCGTAAGAAGCCGTAACGCCGACCTCACCGCCCGAAGCTTCCGAGCCAATCTTTTCAGTAGCGACCTGTTTAGAGCCGACCATTTTATAAAATTCTCTTGCAACGTGCAAGCTCACTGTGTCGATACCGCCCCAAAATACGTTAGAGGTGTATGCCCATGCGGCAAAATAGTCGATATCATTGTCGACCATCTGCTTGATAAGACGTGCATCGTATGCGCCCTGATACGTTCTGCCGACAACGCGGGAAATAAGAGCGTTTGAATCCTTTCCGCTTGTTGTGCCGACCATAACTCTGCCCTCGTCGATGCCGTAGCGAAGTCCCGTAAGCCCTACCTCTTCGGCTTTGTTGCGTAAAATATTTATGGTTCGGACTATGCCGTCGTCGGCGACGGAGTTGGCGTTGTAATCGTAGTAAGATGCGGCAAGGTAAGTAATACGTGTACCTGTTTTGCCCGTGGCATAATTCGTGCCCTTGGCACAATGCTCAACAAAGGCAAGCTCGTCCCAATAGCGCGTGTTTTCGGCGTAAGTCGTGCAGTGTACGCCGATGTCGATCTCCTCGCCGAGTACATCCTGAAGTGCCGCAACGGTATAATCGTAGATCTTGCAGAATACGACGAATGTCTCCTCGGGCTTGTCGTCCACGTTGAGCCATTCGTGGTTTTCACATTCCGTATAGCAGCCCCACGACCATGTAAGAACTTCCTCAAGACCAAACTCGTCAACAAGTGCCCGGGCAATTGCTTTTATATAATTATAATACACATTATAATCGTCGGGCCCGTAAAGGTTTACATCAAAAGGACCTTTCGTATTGACAGTTGAAAACTTCTGAGGCACGTTACCCGTCTTAATGCAGGGCTTTACGCCTTGCTTGATAACGTTTCTGCAAGCTTCGATAAGTCCGTCGAAATAGTAATCGTCAAGCACATTCTTGTCGGACGGATTTTTGAAAAGGTCGCGTGTGTCGTTACCGCCTGTAGCCTGCATAAATTGAATGGATTCAACAAAGGGCATACGCTCGGAAAAATATGTGGAAGGTTGATCCTTCGCTTCATCAAGCCAATATTGCTGGAACATCCACATATTCATGGTGCTAACCTTGTTGGTAATGGTCTTTCCTTGCTTTGATGTGTCGATTTCATAGATAATGTTGGCGTCGGCACCCTCGGGAATTACAGCGGGGTTGATAGGTGTAGGAGTGGGCGTAGACGTAGGTGTATCAGTGGGAGTAGGCGTCTGTGTTTCAGCAGGAGTGGGCTCGGGTGTAGGTGAAATATCACCGCCGCCTTGAACGGCACAGCCGCAAAAAGCAAAAAGGAAGAGAGAAAGTAGAATAATGGGTTTTAATTTCATAGTTGTCTCCTTAAAATATTTTGAATAAATTATATATAAAAAAACGAAAAAAGTCAACAAAAGAGCAAAAAAAACTATTTTTTTATATGAGATTTGTGCTAAATCGTAGTTTTGTCCATTGAAAAAGTGTATTAAATATAGTAAAATAAATTAAATCAATTTTGAAAAGAGGTAAATCCATGAAGAAAATCGCAGTTATACTTCTTTCGTTGCTCTTAACGGTAATGCTTTTTGCCTGCAATGAGACACCAACACCTGACACGGCAACGCCGACGCCAACTGTTGAAAACACGCCCACAACAGCTCCTACAAGCGAGCCTACTCCGGGTGTTCCCGCAGTTGCAGGCGACGGTCACGATCAGAATTACGATGATATTGCGGCAAACAACGTATCAATTTCTTCCGATCTTCTCGAAGTCAGAAAATCTCTCGGCTGGTGGGATAACTATACGAGATTTACCACGGTTGAAGACGTTCAAAGAGCCTTTTTCATGAGCGCTGACGCAACAAGCGGCGGTGGCGGACACGAGGGCGCAGGCTCGGAATTTTTCCGTCGCGAAAGCACACCTTTATGGGAAAAAGCATGCTCATCCTTCCATGAGCTCGGTATAAAAACGCAAGCATGGCTTGAATGTCAGGGTGATACAGGTGCATATATTATCGGACTTCATCAGAATGAAGACGGCACGTTTTTGATGGATGAAAATACAGGTAACGCAAAGATCCTTGCAAATCCCTGGTCTTGGGATGCACAGGGTCCCGGTGTCAACGCCGAAGTAAACTACGTTACATGGGCGGGACTTTTCACATTTGTAAACGACGAGCCTTGGAGCCCTGCAAGCTCTACCGATGCCCTCGGTATCGGCAAGCCCACTTATCCCGACGGTACGTTGGCTATCGGATATAAGGACGGCGACACATCTCCCTACGGATCTAAATTCCTTGACGCCTGTGCGGCAAAAAATATCAACGGCAGATTTATAAAGTACGACGGACTTGAGCTTGTGGGAACAAGCACTGAAGGTGCTTGGCAAGTGACTGACGAATTCGGACGTACATACGACGTAACAGCCATAAGCTGCGGCAAGGATAGCTGCGCTCCTTATTGGCTCGAATATTCCGAGACGGTTATGCGCGAAAAGATCGAAATTGGTGTTGATTGGTTCTGGATCGATAACTGGTGCGGTTGGGACAACATCTGCAACAGACCTTTGGAGCGCGGATTTGGCACATGGAGCGAATATAAATTCGGTGTATACGTAAATGAAAATGAAAAGTTTGGTATAAACGATCCCGACTTCTCAATTACGGATTATCTCAAGCAAAAGGCTTTGGAATTTGATAAGGAAGCTACGCTTGAAGAAATTGAGCTTATGTTCAACTCTCGCGCATGGAACGTGGACGAATGGCTTGAAGAGCCTATCTGGATGGCTTACCTTGCTTTCAAATCCCGCGCAAATACAGAGTATAACACAGCGTTCCACAACCTTATTAAAGACCTTGCGGAAGAAATAAACGGAGACAGGGAATCCGTTGCATCCTGCGCAAACGACTTCCCATATCTGACGTACGGCGCACTTTCCTGCGATAATCTTGACGTTATTCATACGGAATATAACAGCAACTATTCTGCAGGCACAGGCTTTACGACAACGGGCTATCTGCCGAATGCGTACGACGGCCATGCGTTCAACCTTTGCTCCGATATGGCGAGAGCAAATTGGGCAGTATTTTGGTACTATCCAACAGATTACGCCTTTACAGATACGTTCACAAGGGTAATGGGCTATCAGGCTTTGGCTTATAACTGCTCTCTCTATGCAGGTGCGGGCGGAGCTACAGGTACTACAGAAAAAGGAAGCACAAAGGTTTTTGAAACTATCGGAAGCCTTAAGGAAGCTTTCTCAGACAGACGTACATACGCTGATATCGGCGTTGTTTTCTCCGCGGAAAGTGAGCTTTCATGGCTCAAGCCCGGTGGATATACAGAAGCTAATGAACATACGGTCGCATATATGGGTTGGTGTCATTTGTTCGACGAACTCAATGTGCCTTACAGAAGCATTTATGAGGACAGACTTGCCGACAGAATCGACCTTTGCTCCGTTGTAATTCTCCCCAATATCAGAGCCATCGCTCCCGAAACTGTTGAAAGCGTTCTTATTCCTTACCTTGACAGCGGAAAGACACTTGTTATAACAGGCGAATACGCAGGTAAGATGTCAACAACTGACCACGATTTTGAGAAGAATCCTTCCAACATCCTTGTTGACCTTGCAAACAACTACAGCGGTGCGGGCAAGGTTATCTATATCGAAAAAGACCCGTTAGAGCAGTATTTCAAGCTTGAAAAGAGCGGTGACTCCGAAGCTACCTTGGAATTGGTTGCGGAAACTGTCGATATGATAAAAGGCTGGCACAATGACGGAACGGCTACAACACTTCTCACAATGCACAATCTTGACGACGTTGCATCTGTCGTTACAACGCTTCACTATGCACCGACAGCAAATAATTACTTCCTTGATATCGTAAACTTACAGTATGACTGCGAAACAGATACGCTTACGCCCTTGCCCGAAACGCTTGAATGCACCCTTCGCTTGCCGTCACAGCTTTGGGGTAAACAGCTCAAGGTATCACTCACCACATCCGACACAAAGAAGGCTACTGTTTTAGAGGCAGGCACTCATTTCACGGTAGAGGGCTGCAATGTCAAGCTCAACATTCCCTCCTTTGATGTATACGGTTGCGTAGTTATCGAAGAGGCTAACAAATGATATGGAAACCGACTGTTTTTTCACCGAAAACAGTCGGTTTTTGACTTTAAAGGAACGGAGAAAGAAAATGACTTGACACTAAAAACAGAGAGTGTTACAATATAATAAACCTATTTAAATGGAGGAGAAAGTGTATGAGGATAAACGATTATAAATTCCGTACTGCCGTTCCCGTATGGGAAGCAGGCACGAGCAAGATGATGAACAGAACGATTTCTTTTTGTGCCAACATAAAAGGCGGACAGAAGGCAACGGTTGCCGCCGCGGCATCGTGCTCCTTCATTTTGCTTGTCAACGGCGAATTTGTTGCCCATGGCCCTGCAAGATGCGCTCACGGTCATTTCCGTGTTGACGAATATGATATTACATCTTATCTTACAAAGGCTGTAAACCGTGTAACGTTCAGAGTTGTCGGCTATAACGTAAACTCATTTTCCTATCTTAATCAGCCTTCATTCCTTTGTGCTGAGATAACGTCGAATGGTGATATTCTTGCCGCAACGGGTGCAAACGGATTTACCTGCTACGGCACGGACGAGCGTATTATAAAGACGCAGCGTTACTCCTTCCAGCGTACGTTTACGGAATCGTATCAGCTTGCACCGGGAGCTTTTGATTACGAAATAAACGCCGATACGAAGGCAGCTGCCGTATCCACCGAGCTTGTAACGGCAGGCAGATTTATCTGCCGAGATATGCCCTATAGCGATAATGAAGTGCTTTTGCCTGAAAAGGTGTTCCGGCGCGGAGGCGTTACATATTCGGATAAAGAGAAGTATTATAAAGACCGCGCTCACGTTGCAACGGATATATTTTTCACATATTCCGAAAGTGAGCTTGAATGTGCATCTCACATTGAAACGGGCAAATTTGATTATACAGCACCGCAGTGTGTAAATGAGCAAAGCGATGTTATATCGCTCGATGATGACAGCTATGCCGATGTTGATATGGGTGTAAACTACACGGGGCTGTATGATCTTACCGTGGAGGCTGAAAGTGAAGGAACGCTTTATATACTTTTTGATGAAATACTTTGCGATGGTAATGTAAACCATTTCCGTATGTCGTCCTCCGCCGTTATTACTGTGCGTATGAAGGCGGGAAAATACCATCTTACCTGCGCCGAGCCGTACACGTTGCGATATATCCGTCTTGTGGCAAAGGGAACGGCTGTGAAAATCACGGGGCTCAAGCTTTATCACATTGCTTTTCCGCAAACTGCAATCAACACAAAATTCATCGGCAACGACGATACGATGAAGCTGATATATGACAGCGCCGTTGAAACATTCCGCGCGAATACGGTCGATATTTATATGGACTGCCCGTCAAGAGAACGTGCAGGCTGGCTTTGCGACAGCTTTTTCACGTCGCGTGTCGAGTATGTTTTGACGAACCGCTCACAGGTTGAGCGCGCGTTTTTGGAAAACTTCCTTTTGCCCGACTCGTTTGAGTTTTTACCCGAGGGTATGCTTCCGATGTGCTATCCTTCGGATCATAACGACCATGTTTTTATTCCTAACTGGGCGATGTGGTACGTAGTTGAGCTTGGGGAGTATCTGAAGCGAACGGGTGATGCGGAGCTTGTGGCGAACGCGAAAAAGCGAGTTTATGCGCTTTATAGCTATTTCAAAAAGTTTGAAAATGAATACGGACTTTTGGAAAAGCTTGAGTCATGGGTATTTCTTGAGTGGTCGAAGTCGAACGAATTGGTGCAGGACGTATCATTTCCGTCGAATATGCTTTATTGCACCATGCTTGATACTATGGCGGAGCTTTACGGCGATGCCGCGCTCAAGGACAAGGCAGACGCTTTGCGCGATACGATAAACAAGCTGGCGATGACAGAGTCGGGATTTTACTGCGACAATGCGATTCGCCGTGACGGCAAGCTCGTGCTGTCGGGAGAGCGCACGGAATCGTGCCAGTATTACGCATTTTTTACAGGTATTGCAACGCCGCAGACACGTCCGAAGCTTTGGAATATACTTGTCCATGAATTTGGATATGACAGAGCTGAAAAGGGACTTTATCCCGAAATCTGGCCTGCAAACGCATTTATCGGTAATTATTTGCGCCTTGACCTTCTCTGCAAACACGGATTTAATGAGGAGCTTTACGATAACATAAAGGGATATTTCACCTATATGGCGGAAAGAACGGGCACGCTTTGGGAAAATATCAGTATACACGGAAGCTGTAATCATGGATTTGCATCTCATGTGCTCTATTGGATGGATAAGCTTGGACTTATCGCTCATGAATGAAGCGAAAACAAGCACATTTCTCATATTTAGCACAAAACTCATATAATTTGATTTTTTCGTATTGACATAGAATTTGAAAGTATGATATATTTAAGTACATTATTATGCTATGTTGAATAGCAAAAACAGGAGGGCAATATGAAAAAAGTATTGGCAATCATAATGGCAGTGTTCATGCTGATGTCGCTTTTTGCGTGCAACGGCACAACACCTCCCGACGTGGATACGCCTACACCTGATCCGACCGTAGAAAATACGCCGTCGCCCACAGATGAGGCAACGCCCACAGACGCACCCGCGACACCTACGGATGCGGCAACACCAACAGATGTGCCCGCAACACCTACTGAAGCGGCGACACCCACTCCTACGCAAGCACCTGCTGTGGAAGTAGACGCGCTTAAGCTTCCCACAGATCTTCTTGAGATTCAAAAATCCCTCGGATGGTGGGACGATTATGCAAGATTTGCAGATGCAAACGAAACCACTATAGGCGGATATGATGCGGAAGCAACCGGTACTTTCGCTCATGAAGGCGCCGGCTCTGAGTTTCTCAGAAGACGAGAAAGAAACACATGGAGAAATCGCATAAAGGCTTTCCACGATCTCGGATACAAGGTCGGAGATTGGCTTGAAGCTCAAGGCGATACAGGCGGATATATTATCGCTTTGCATCAGAATGAGGACGGCTCATTTTTAATGGATGAAAATACGGGCAACGCTGCAGTGTTGGCAGATCCGTGGTCTTGGAGCTACAGAGGTCCCGCAAAAAATCCCGAGGCTAACTATATAACATGGGGAGGACTTTTCACCTTTGTAAACGGTGAAGTTTGGAGTCCCAGCAGTACGCTTGAGAGCGAAGGTCTCAGCACTCCTACATATCCCGATGGAACGATATCCATCGGTTATATGGACGGCGATACATCTCCCGCAGGCTCTAAGTTCCTTGACGCTCATTGTGCAAAGGACCTTAACGGAAACTTTATAAAATTTGACGGACTTGGTTCTTCAGCTACGGAAACAGAGGGTACGTGGCACCTTGTTGACGGCGACGGAAGGGATTATTACGTAACTGATTTCAGCTGCGGCAAGGACTCTGCGTCTCCCTATTGGCTTGAGTATTCTGCAACAACTATCCGTGAGAAGATCGAGGACGGCATAGACTATTTCTGGATCGACAACTGGTGCGGATGGGATAACATTTGCACAAGACCTCTTCAGCGCGCATTCGGCGATTGGAGCGAATTCAAGTTCAAATCCTACCTTGCCGAAAATCCGCAGATAGGCGTTGCCGATACGGATAATTTCTCCATTTCCGCTTATGTAAAGCAAAGAGCGAAGGAGATCGAGCCTAACGGCGATCCCGACGATATCAGCGTTGCAAACAATGCAATGTGGGCCAAGCCGGAATGGGTAAACGATCCCGTATGGCTTGCATATCTTGCATTCAAAACGACTATCAACACAGAGTACAATACAAAATTCTTTAACCTTATTAAAGATATAGCCGAGGAAGTGAACGGCGACCGTGAGTCTGTTGCTGTTTGCGCAAACGACTTCCCGTATACCACATTCGGCGCTATCGACCCCGAGTGTCTTGATCTTGTACATACAGAGTATAACAGCGGTTATTACTCTTTAACAGGCTTTGCAACGAGCGGTTATCCGCCCAACGGCTATAGCGGCCATGCTTACAGCATCAGCATTGAAATGTGCCGTGCAAACAGTGCTGTTTTCTGGTATTATCCCAGCGATTACGCATACACCGATATCTTCACAAAGGTTCTCAGTTATGAGGCTTTGGCGTATAACAGCTCCCTTTTTGCAAACAAGAGCGGTATCGGAACAGAAGCAGGTAACAAGAACGTACTTGCTACCATCGGTAAGCTTAAGGAAGATTTCTCCGACAGACAGATTTATGCCGACGTCGGCGTAGTTTATTCTCCGGAAAGCGAGCTTACGTGGCTTGCACCCGGCGGAAACGTAGACCAAAAAGCAAACGAATCAACTCTCGGATACATGGCTTGGTGCCATGTGTTTGACGAGCTCAACATTCCTTACAGAGCGATTTTCGAAGATAACCTTGCTGAAAAGATAAATCTTTGCAGCGTTGTTGTCCTTCCCAATATGCGCGTAATTGATAAGGAAACAATTGACAACGTACTTATTCCTTATCTTGACAGCGGTAAAACTCTTGTTATAACAAGTACATATGCAGGCGAATTGTCATCCTCCAAAAACAGCTTTGCAAAAAATGACGAAGCTTTGCTTGTAAAGCTTGCCAAGGAATACAGCGGCGCAGGTAAAATAGTCTATTATGAAGAAGATCCGACTATGTTCTACTTCCAGATTGTTAAGTCTTCTGATATTGCCGACATATACGATTTTTGCCTTATAGACATCGAAAACCTGGTAAACGAATGGTATACAGACGGCACGATGACAAAGCTTGTAAGCTTTGAAAACATTGATGCGCTGGCATCAGTTGTAACAACGCTCCACTATGCACCGACAAACAACAAGTATTTCCTTGACATCGTAAATATGCAGTATAACTGCGACGAGGATACTCTTGCACCTATGCCCGAAACGATAAAGGCAACTCTTCGTTTGCCCTCTCAGCTTTGGGGCAGAGAACTCAGCGTATCTGTTATGTCGTCCGACAAGGAAGAAGCAATCGTCCTTGACAGCACGCAGTTTACCGTAAATGAAGCTGAAATATCGATCAATATCCCGACGTTTGACGTTTACGGCTGTGTCATTATCGAAGCAAAATAAAATAAAAGAAGATCCGCAGAAATTTTCTGCGGATTTTTCTTTAAAAAAGCCTGTTTTGCTTGACAAACAGCGAAGAATTTGGTATAGTATTATCAACTACATAATGAGGGCATATGGGCTTTTTGAAAAGCGTATGCCTGAAAAAACGGAGGAAGAAAAAATGAAACTGATCTACGGCATCAAAGACAAGCCAAAGTTCGGAGCAATGCTTATTTTTGCAATTCAGCAGTTGCTCGCGATCATGGCGGCAACTATCGCTGTTCCCGCAATCGTCGGAAACGGTATGACAGCATCTGCGGCACTTTTCGGCGCAGGTGTAGGAACAATTGTTTACCAGCTTTTCACAAAGTTTAAGAGCCCTGTTTTCCTTGGTTCTTCGTTTGCATTCATCGGCTCTATGAGCGCAGCATTCGGCGGCGCTGCATCTATGCAGCTTGGCTATCTCGGCCTTATCGTCGGTGCAATAATAGCAGGACTTGTCTATGTGATCATTGCTATCGTAGTTAAGCTCGCAGGCATTAAGTGGATAAATAAGCTTATGCCTCCCGTTGTTATCGGCCCCACAGTTGCGCTTATCGGTCTTTCCCTTGCAGGCGCGGCTATCAATGACGTATTTTCTTACGGAGAAAAAGTTTCTTTCGGTATATCTGCTTATTTCCTTATGAAGACAAACATTTGGGTTTCCGTAATTTGTGCTTTGGTAACGTTGATCGTTGTTATCCTTTGCTCAACATACGGCAAGAAAATGGCGAAGCTCATCCCCTTCATTATTGGTATACTTGCAGGCTACGCAGTAGCTCTTATATTCACACTTATCGGTATTGCAACAAATAATGCCGCACTTATGGTAATTGATTTTGCTCCCTTTAAAGCTCTCGTTGCAGACGGCGTTGGAATCAAAACGTTCTTGGCATTGCCTGAATTCAGCTTCATCGCAGCATTCAAAGGCTTAAAAGAATTTAATGCTTCCTATCTTGCAACTGTTGCAGTTGCATATTTGCCTGTTGCTTTCGTTGTATTTGCGGAGCACCTTGCAGACCACAAGAACCTTTCTTCCATCATTGAAAGCGATCTTCTTGAAGAGCCCGGCCTTTCCAGAACGCTCCTCGGTGACGGTATCGGCTCCATGGCGGGTGCATTCTTCGGCGGCTGCCCGAACACAACTTACGGCGAATCCGTTGGCTGCGTAGCTATCACAAGAAACGCTTCCATCGTAACGATTACGACGACGGCTATACTTGCCATCCTTATATCCTTCATCTCTCCCTTTGTTGCATTCCTTGATTCCATTCCGGGATGCGTAATGGGCGGTGTCTGCATCACTCTTTACGGATTTATCGCCGTTTCCGGTCTTAAGATGATCCAGAAGGTAAATCTTGAAGATAACGCAAATCTATTCACAACTTCCGTAATTTTGATTACAGGTATCGGCGGAATGTCAATGGCAATCGGTAAAGTTTATATCACAACTATCGCTTGCGCACTCGTCCTCGGCATAATCGTTAATATAGTAGTTTCAAAGGCAAGGGAAAACAAATAATGAAAAATGTAACTATATTCGACCATCCTCTTATTCAGCATAAGACAACGATCATCAGACAGAAAGCTACGCCGAATAAAGAATTCCGCGAGATCATTCAGGAAATAACGATGCTTATGTGCTATGAAGCGCTTCGCGATCTTCCTGTTGAAGCTGTTGAGATCGAAACACCTATCAAAAAGACAAAGCAAAACCTCATTAAGGGTAAAAAGCTTGCTGTTGTTCCTATCCTTCGTGCGGGACTTGGCATGGTTGACGGTATGTTGAGCCTTGTTCCCTCCGCAAAGGTCGGACACATCGGTATGTACCGCGACGAAGAAACTCTTCAGCCCCATGAGTATTATTGTAAGCTTCCCCCTGATATTGAAGAACGTCTTATCGTAGTAGTAGACCCTATGCTTGCAACGGGCGGCTCTGCTATCGACGCCATAAGCCAGATCAAATCATACGGCGGAAAGCACATTAAATTCCTTTGCATCATTGCCGCACCCGAAGGCATCGAGGCGCTGTCAAAGGCGCACCCCGACGTTGAGATATACTGCGCGAACGTTGACGAAGGACTTAACGAAAACGGCTACATCGTACCTGGCTTGGGCGATGCAGGTGACAGAATTTTCGGAACTAAGTAAATAAAAAAAGTGACTGTTCGATTTTTCGGACAGTCACTTTTTTAAGTTAAGGTGCGGCAGTTGTATTGGGCATGCTTATGGGCGTAGGCGTAATTGTAAACTTATTTGTCTCCGTAGGCTTTGCATCGTCGCCGTTTTCCATCATGCCGTTTTCACATCCGCTAAAGCAAAAACAAATTGCAAGCGCAGCAATAATTGCGCAAATTCGCTTTGTCATGATCTACATTCCTTTCGGTTTGGCATCTTTTTTGATGAAACAAAGGTTTCTGTAGTAGTTTTAACAAAACGCGCGTAAATATTCAGCAAAATTTTAATTAAAGATAATCGCTTTCAACGGGTAAAGTTAGCGTAGACCTGTGCAAAAACACGGTATTTACAGCTGTTACCGCTTTCGTCTGACGGCTGTATTGCCCTTTTGTGTTGGTATGACAAACATAGGCGTTATCGTCTGTCGGTGCAATATCAATTCGCAGACGACCACCCTTTTTTACGGCAAATGCGTATTCATCAAAGGTGAAGTTCAAAAGAACCTGTGAGTTTTCCGTATAATCACCAAGTTGATAGCAAAGCGAAGTTATATCATGGCGAAGACAGTAATCTCCGTCGGGTGTTTTTATGCTTATTCTTACATAAAAAGACGTGTCGGCGCAGTCGGAGCTTACGGCTAACTGCATTTTCATTTTACCTTTTACAAACGTATCTTTTTCAAATGGCTCGGTGTATAAGGTGATAACGTCGCCACGATCGTACGAGCCGTTTTTCAAAGAGCCTTCACCGTCAAAAAAGGGAGGATCTTTCGGGTCATAAGTCAGCGAAAGCGTATCGTTTCCCAGTATAAAGAGCATATCCTTCGTGGGAGTAGCGTAAAAATCGCTGTCCCAACGGTTTTCAAAAGTACGGTAATATGTGATAACGCCTTTTTCAAAGGGCAAAGATGTTTTTTTGCGGATATTTTCTATCCAGGCAATCTGGTATCCGCCGAATTGCTCACTACGACGGCCTTTTTCAAAAGAAAGCCCATTTTCCGAGCTGAAATTGTCGCCGTGATCGTAGGGAGAAACTAAAAATGCGCATTGCTTTCGAGTGTCATCGTCCAGCTCGTTCCACATCGCAAACATACCGCCGATATAAAAATCGTTATATCCGCTTGTGAAAAGTATGGGGATACCTGCGCTTTTAACGGCGTTATGAGCTTCTCCTCCGCCAAAGCGCGTGCTCCAGAATTTATGGTCGGGACGTTCAGCCTCAAGCATCTGCTCGAAATCCTCGGCGCGGTCACCGAGAACTTTTTCCGAAAGTCCCGCAAGCGGCAAAGCGGAAAAAGAGCGTATATTAAACGATTTGTCGAGGTTACATTTGGCTTTGTATAAAGAAAAATGCCAATTTGCGTGCCCCTTGCGCATTTGACCGTTGCGATACCAAAGGCGGTATCTCTCACAATCCTGAACCTCCAATACAGCGCCCTTTATATCGCTTGCAAAGGGGACGGCGGTGTAGAAAAGCGATGCTGTGTAGCTGCCGCCAACAAGATACATTTCACCGCCGTAAAAATCTTGCTTTCGTATCCAATCGAAAAGCGCAGAGCTGTCTTCACGCTCCTGAATATAAGGAACGAACGCTCCCGTGCTTTTACCCTGTCCGCGACAGTGCTGATACACAACGGCGTAACCACTGTCCGTCCATTGGCGCAAGGAGTCCTCGTATTGACGCACTATCTCGTTTTCATCGGCTTCGGTCAAATGACCGACGTAAGGGTTGCGCATTACGACGACGGGATAATGGACGCTCTTGTCGGGCAATATAACGACGGTGAAAAAATCTTCGCCGTCGTGACGGACGTATTCAAAATAGGATCTCATCAAATCAGCTCCTTTAAAACTGTGTCAGATGCCCTTCAGTGAGCATATTCGGAAAGCCCTGCTGGCGCAATGCTTCGTACACAACGATGGCCACGGAGTTGGACAGATTGAGGCTTCGCGCCTCATCTATCATGGGAATGCGAATGGCACGGTCGTAGTTTTCGGCGAGCAAAGCTTCGGGCAAGCCCTTTGTCTCCTTGCCGAAAAACAAATATGCACCGTCGGGATATGTAACGTCGCTGTAAATGTGCTTAGCCTTCGTTGAGGCAAAGTAAAACTCCCCCTTGTTTTTTGCAAAAAAGTCGTCAAGGTTGTCGTAATACGTAATATCGAGCAAATACCAATAGTCAAGTCCCGCACGTTTAAGCTTTGCGTCGTCGATTTTAAAGCCGAGTGGACCGACAAGATGGAGACGCGCGCCCGTGGCGGCGCAGGTGCGGGCAATGTTGCCTGTGTTTTGCGGAATCTCAGGTTCGACGAGAACGATCTGTATCATTTTTAAGTGTTTCCTTTCTGTTTTTTTAGGTTTTTCCCGCAATCTCATATTCGGTAAAAAATAACTTAAAAAAATATGAGAAAAAATGCGAAAACCCCTTTAAAAATGTAGTTTTTTTTGATATAATTATTCTGTATCTATATTATACATCGGAAAGGGGCTGTTTTCCATAGAAAAACGGAAATTTTTTAGAATCGGAGCAATATTTTTTATTTTTATTTACATTTTTTCAGCATTCCTGCCGATATATGGTGAAGTGACAGCAGGTGCATCTCAAGCACCCGATATAACAGCGAAGGCGGCAATGGTCGTAAATATAACTACAAACGAAACTGTTTACGAAAAGGATGCCGACGTACAGATAGCACCTGCATCTACAGTGAAGCTCATGACTGCTCTTACGGTCTATAAGCTTTGCGATGATTTTTCCGAAAAGATAGCCATACCGCAGATAGCTGCCGACACATCGGGCAGATCTGTAGGCTTTAAAGCAGGGGAAAAGATAAGCATCGAAGAGCTTCTTATTGCTCTTTTGACAGCATCCGCAAATGATGCTGCGCTTACGCTGGCGTATCATTTCGGCGGCGGCAGTACAAGCGCTTTCGTCGAACAGATGAACAGCTACGCGGCGGAGCTTGGACTTACATCTACATATTTTAAAAATGCCACAGGCTTTGATGCCGAGGGACAGTATACAACGGCACGCGACATGGCACGCATAGCCATGAAGGCGATACAGCTTGAAAATTTCGTCGCATATTCTGATTACGTTGATTATACCATTGAAGCATCGGACACAAATAAGGAGCGCACCTTTAACTCATCCAATTATTTTGTTTCCCAGAAGCTTGAGGTCAAATACAGATATTCAAAAGCATCGGGACTTAACAGCGGCAGTACGTCCAAGGGCGGTCAATGCCTTGTAACGACGGCTGAAAGCGGAGATTATGAGTATCTTTGCATCGTTATGGGCTCGACAAAGACGGCAGACAGCATCAACAGCTACGTTGACGCAAAGGCACTTTTAGATTGGGCGTTCAAAAGCTTTGAATTCACAAAGGTGCTTTCGAAAACGGAAACTATAACACAGCTTGCTGTAACGCTTTCCTCTGATGCCGACTCGGTAGTGCTCGTACCTGCCGAGGACCTTCGTGTGCTTGCACCGACTGAAATGGACGAGTCGCTTATTAAAAAGGAAGTTTCAACACCTGAAAGCATCGAAGCACCCGTTGTAAAAGGTCAGGTGCTTGGAAGCGTAACCGTATCCTATAACGATAAAATTTACGGAACGGTCGACCTTGTGGCTATTACGGGGATCGAAAAAAGCGGATTTATGGAATACAGCCGAAACGTGCTTGATGCGTTCGGAAGCATATGGATGAAAATATTCGTTTTCATTACTATAGCGCTTATTCTGTTCTATATTCTCGTTATCATTTTGAAAAATTGGCGTCCTAAGGGTGCTCAAAGAAAACGAGAAAAAACAAAAGTATCAACATACGACGGAACAAAAAACAGACGATTAAAATGAAAGGGAACCAGATGAAAAACAAACTTTGCAAATTTATTGCTATTTTTACAGCTCTTATTTTGCTCATGCTTTGCTCCGCCATACCGTCCTCGGCAAATACCACCGTGCAGGATATGTATCTTCGTGTCGGCTTGTATTACAACCGAGGAACACAGCTTTCGGTAAATGCTTTTGCGGAAAACGGTTTTATTTTCGGCAGATATGCCAATATGGGGCATGATTTTGTACCTGTATATAACGTGGGTGCAGATGACAGATTTATTGCCTGCGTTGCAGATAAAACGGTTTATATGCGTGACAATGCGCTGTCGGAAACAGATTACAGCGGTTTGCGTATAGGCGCGTATCATCTTGAAGCTGCGGCGGAATATTCAACTGAGCAATCTGTGAGAGCGGCGGCTGACTCGGTAAAAAATATGGGATATATGGCGTTTCCCGCGTACACGGGAACGAGCTATAAGCTTCGTGTCGGCGCATATTCGTCAGCAGAGGAAGCGGCGACGGAAATGTCATATGTGTCAAACGCGGTCGGTCAGAATGTTTCCATCGTTGGTGAAAAAAGCAATGTAATAACTGTCGTAAATATGAATACGGGCGATATTATTTTTGAATTCGATTGCGATAATGCTTACGGCTACACGTTTGCCGCACGTCCGCAATATCAGCCCGATGCTGAATTTTCAACAATGAAGCACGGTTCATACCGCTATAGAGGCACTTTTGAATATCAGCTTAAAAGCGGTAAGATAAACCTTGTAAACGTGCTTGAAATGCAGGAATACCTTTACGGAGTTTTATCCTATGAGATATACCCCAGCTGGCCGTTAGAGGTACAAAAGGCTCATGCGCTTATTTCCCGTACATATGCGCTGTCGCATTTTGATAAGCATCTTTCAAAGGGCTATAATGTATGCAGCTCCGACAACTGTCAGGTATATTACGGATGCGGAAGAGAAAACGATGTTGTTCGTCAGGCTGTTGACGAAACAAAGGGTATGGTCATAACGTATAACGGAGAGCTTGCCGATACATACTTTTTCTCTGCATCGGGCGGCTACACGGAAAGCAGTTCTAACGTATGGGGCGGCGAAAGCAAGCCGTATCTTCAGCCTGTCCGAGACTATTACGAGGATACGAATAACGTATCAAACGGCGCTTGGTCCTTTGAGGTAACACCTGAACAGCTCGGTAACGTTCAGCGCCAAAAGGGCAGAGATTTCGTAGGTGACGTAACCAATCTTTACGTAGACGAATATACAAGCACGGGTAACGTACAGCGAGTTCACGTTACGGACTCGCGAGGAAAAACGCTGACCTTTTCGACTTGTGAAAAGAGCCGTGCGGCGCTGTCGGGCTTTGTAAAAAGCTCACGATTTATTATTATTAAAGTGTACTCTGACGGTACGCAGGAAATTGCCGAATCAGCGCAGGCAAGAAATGTGAGAACGACGCTTAATTGGAGCAATATAGTAACGGGTATTCCCGACAGATTGCCCAACATAGATATGTATTCCACGTCGGCAATGTCGCTTACGGGCCTTACAGCGAATGCCTTTGCGGGCGGATGGTATTCAGGCGTTGTGTATCAAAAACCTGCTCAGCCCATAATGATAACGAAAAGTGACGGTACAGCATATAAAATAAACGACGGCGCTATATTTGTAATTGACGGGTATAGCAACTACGTTTATGCCATGAACCAGGAAGCATCTACGTATGTTCAGACTGAGGACGGTGTAACAAGACTTGATGAAAGCCTCGGTACACCTGCAACGCCCACACCGACACCTGTACCTACGAGCGCGCCCGGCGTAGTCGTAACAGCGACACCCACTCCGATGCCGGGTGAGCCTATCCCTGCTCCTTATAAGCAGGATAACTTCTCCGATGTTGCGCTTAACAGCGACAACTCACCCTCGTCAGGCAGTAAAAAGGTGGTAAAGTACATTATTGAAGGACGCGGCTGGGGACATAGCGTCGGTCTTTCACAGGAAGGCGCTCACGGAATGGCAGTTGCGGGCTATAGTTTTGACCAGATAATCCGCTACTACTATACAGGCGTCGGAATTGCAGCTAATTACAACAAGCGATAACAAAAGGAATGGATTTACAAGCAGATGAATGTTTCTGATTTTGATTACGAGCTGCCGCAGGAGCTTATAGCGCAAACTCCGTCGGCACAGCGCGATATGTCAAGGCTTCTCGTTTTGCATAGGCAAACGGGTGAGCTTGAGCATAAGCGGTTTCACGATATTATCGACTTTCTTAAGGAAGGCGATTGCTTGGTGCTCAATGATTCGAAGGTGTTGCCTGCACGAATTTTCGGCGAAAAGATACCTACGGGTGCAAAAATCGAATTTGTGCTTTTAAAATGCATCGAGGGCGATGTATGGGAGGTTATTTTGCGGCCGGGAAGAAAGGCGCTGCCGGGAGCGAAATTTTCCTTTGGCGGCGGAAAACTTGTGGCAGAGATACTTGAGGTCGTTGACGATGGCAACAGGATCGTAAAATTCACATATGACGGTAATTTTTACGAATTACTCGATGAGATAGGTAATATGCCTTTGCCGCCCTATATCAAGGAGCGCCTCGAAGACGGCTCACGATATCAGACTGTGTATGCAAGGGAGCTTGGCTCTGCTGCCGCTCCGACAGCGGGCTTGCATTTTACACCTGAGCTTTTGGCGAAAATAGCTGAAAAGAAGATAGACGTCGTTTATGTAACGCTCCATATCGGGCTTGGCACATTCCGTCCCGTAAAGGTGGATAAGGTCGAGGAGCATAAAATGCACACAGAGTTTTATTCCATCACCGATCAGGCGGCGCAGACTATAAATAAAGCGGCGGAGCAGGGCAGACGTATAATCTGTGTAGGCACAACGAGCTGCCGCACACTTGAATCGGCTTCCGATGAAAGCGGAAAGATCACGAAGCTTTCGGGCAACACCGATATATTCATTTATCCGGGCTATCGCTTTAAGATGTGCAAAGCGATGATAACTAACTTCCATCTGCCACAAAGCACGCTTATAATGCTTGTTTCCGCGCTTGCAGGCAAGGAAAATATAATGAATGCATACGGCGAGGCGATAAAGGAACGCTACCGTTTCTTTTCATTCGGTGATGCGATGTTTATAGAATAAAGGACGGCGTCCTTTATTCAGTGAAGAGGTAATAGTGAAAAGTGAAGAGGTAATGAAGATTTTTGCCTGCGGCGAAAATCCACCGAACTTATTCACTATTCACTCTTACTTTTTACCTCCTGCAAGCCGTTAGGTTTGCAGATGCGATGTTTATAGAATAAAGGACGGCGTCCTTTATTCAGTGAAGAGGTAATGAAGATTTTTGCCTGCGGCGAAAATCCACCGAACTTATTCACTATTCACTCTTACTCTTTATCTCCTGCAAGCCGTCAGGTTTGCAGATGTGATGTTTATAGAATAAAGGCAGTATACCTGCCTTTATTTATGCGTTAAGTTTTTATTTTGAAGAAGGACGAAAAATGAGTAGAAAATATGAAATAGATATGACTAGCGGCAGCTTATGGGGCAAAATGCTCGTGTTTGCTATACCGCTTATACTGTCAAGCATGCTGCAGCTTCTTTTCAATGCCGCAGACCTTGTGGTTATCGGAAACTTTGCAGGCAAGGAATCGCTGTCCGCAGTAGGATGTACGGGCTCGCTTGTCAATCTTATAGTAAATCTTTTGCTTGGTCTGTCAGTCGGTGCATCCGTTTTGGTTGCCCAGTATTACGGTGCAAGACAGGATAAGGACGTAAACGAAACTGTGCACACAGCCATAACTGTTGCATTGGTAGGCGGCGTTATAGTCGGTATAATCGGATTTTTCCTTTCGAAGCCGATGCTTGCCCTTATGGATACCCCCGACGATGTTATAGATAAAGCGACGCTTTATATGCGAATATATTTTGTCGGATTGCCGTTTATGTCGCTTTACAATTTCGGTGCATCGCTTTTGCGAGCCGTAGGAGATACAAAACGCCCCATGATATACCTTGCTATTGCGGGCGTTGTAAACGTGATTTTGAATTTGTTTACGGTAATCGTGTTTCATATGGACGTTGCGGGTGTTGCTATCGCAACGACAGTATCGCAGGCTGTTTCTGCCGTATTGGTAACGCTGAACCTTTGCAATTACGACGGATGCATGAGGCTTGATCTAAAGAGACTTCGCATATTCAAGGACAAGGTCATCGGCATGGCTAAGGTCGGTATCCCCTCGGGACTTCAGGGCATGACCTTCTCTATTTCAAACGTGCTCATACAAAGCTCCGTCAACAGCTTTGAAACAATTGTTATGGCGGGAAATACTGCCGCGGCAAACATCGAGGGCTTTATCTGGGTAGCGATGAATGCGTTTCATCAAGCGGCACTTTCCTTTATGGGACAGAATATCGGTGCGAAAAAATATAACCGCATCAGCTATGTTGCGCGAGTTTCCGTAATATATGTCAGCGTTATAGGGCTTGTTTTAGGCGCGGCGGCATTTTTGGCTCGCGAGCCGCTTATCGGCATATATGAATCCGATCCCGAAGTCATTAAATACGGTGCTATCCGTATGTCTATAATTGCCACAACGTATTTTACCTGCGGTATAATGGACGTGCTCGTGGGACTTTTGCGTGGTATGGGCTCGTCGTTAGGACCTATGCTCGTGTCTGTTTTAGGTGTATGCGGATTGCGTATAGCTTGGATATATACAATATTCAAGGCAAACAGAACGCTGGAAACGCTCTTCCTTTCATACCCTGTTTCATGGGTAATAACGGCGCTTATTTTGTTGGTTTGCTTTTTCGTGGTCAAACGGAAATTCAAGCCATTGCCCGATGAAAAAATACTTGTCTGATTGCTTTGGAGAGATATATGGTATCGGAATTGCAAAAGGAAATAACGAAAAAGCTCACGGAAAACGGTGCGGCGAAGGTTGGCTTCTGCCGAATTCCTTCGCAGGTGCAGCTGCCTTTTCCTGAGCTTCCCTATGCTGTATCAATTGCTGTAAAGCTACCAGATGCGGTACTGAAAACCATCGAGGATAGACCGTCTATTATGTATTTTCAGCAGTATAGGACAGCCAATGCGCGCTTGGATCAGCTTGCCTTCGACGCGGCAACGCTTATTGAGCGTGCAGGCGGACAGGCATTCCCCATAGCGGCTTCACAAAGCACAGCCGACGACAAGGAATCCTTCCGCGGAGTCTTTCCTCATAAAACGGCGGCTGTAGCATCGGGATTGGGCTTTATCGGCAGGTCGGGACTTCTCATAAACCCAGAGCACGGTGCAAAGCTCCGTTTTGCAACGGTGCTGACAGACATACCCTTTGAAGCGGAAGCTGAAATAATTGAAAACGGATGCGGAGAATGCACGGCGTGCCGTGATGCGTGTCCAGCAAAAGCCATAACGGGCGCGCTTTACGTGCCGGGTGCATCGCGAGATACAGTTTTTGACGCGGCAAAATGCTCGGCAAATATGAAAACGTATAAGGATGTGGGCCGCGGAGCTGTTTGCGGCATTTGCCTGCGCGTATGCCCCTACAGCAAGCTATGAGCGAGGCGAAAAATATAGCGAGATAGCCATGTAAATGGACGTTATAAGCAGCGATGCATTGTATTTTGTTATGTAAAAAATGTAACAGCCCGCCAGTGCGCTGACGGCGCAAGCTGTATATGCACATATTTTGCAAATTTGTTCTCCTTTAATAAAATCTGTCCGAGTCATTATGAAAGACTCAAAGATTTTACCTCCATCCAAAAGCGGTATAGGAAGCATATTTATAAGGAAAAGCCAAAGATTGCCGAAAACGCAAATAGGCAATGAGGTGAAATGAAAAAAGTGACCGACGGCAAGGAAAAGGACGGCGGAAAAAAGGCTTGTAAGCGGTCCGCCTGCGGCAATTATTGCTTGCTGGCGATATGTCAAAAAACGCGTTTTATCAGGCGTTATAGCAACGGAAAGAGGATAAATATCAACTCTTTCCGTTTTTATTTTGCAAAGCTTCATGCAAGTAAGGTGTCCAAGCTCGTGTATCGCCGCAAAAGCGTATATTAAAAGCGCAAACGCGCTTTCCGATAAATATACTATCATCAAAGCTGTTACTACCGTGACAGGAGAAAAATAAACACGTCCTATTTTCAAAGCAAAGCTCATGGTATCGTGAAAAAGTCAAGGGGATCGACGTAAATACCGTCGTGACGGAGCTCAAAATGCAGGTGATTTCCCGTTGATTTACCGGTAGACCCCACAAGTGCAATTATATCGCCTTGTGAAACGGTATCGCCTTCGCTGACGAGTATCTTCTGACAATGGGCGTAAAATGAATAATAGCCGCCGCTGTGAGCGACGGTAACGCAGTTTCCGTATGATTCCGTTTGTCCGACGGAGGAAATAAAGCCCGTGGCGACAGCGCAGATGGCAGTGCCGGAAGGTACGGCAATATCTATTCCCTTGTGAAAGGCTGTTTTGCCGTCGATGGGATCTATTCTGTCGCCGAAGGGAGAGCTTATACGCCCCATAACAGGCGCAATGAAAGCATAGCTCGGTGTGTGCTTTTTCAAAGTGCCGAGTGCGGATATGCGCGCGGCAGGGATATAGGGTGAAAAGTAATCTTTTTCTGCCGTTTGCCAGCCGTGTATACCGTAGCTTACGGAAAAGGTTTCGATTTTTTTTGCAGGCACAATAATATCCTTGTAAACGGCGGTTGCATCGGAGGGGGTGTTAAATGCGTAAGACAGAAGCTCACTTTCCTCGATAATGCTCCAAAGCTGCTCGTTAAGCTCGGAAAAGCTTGCGCCGTGAGAAATACTTTGAGCCATAGCCGAAGCAGAGTCGGACGGCAAGGTGTTGGTCCACTTAATTATTACAACAACGAGAATAAGCAAGGCGGAAAAAAAGCATTGCACAGCAAAAACAGATGAGGGAAAAGGCTTTTTTCGCTCGTTTTGTGTGGGAACAAAGCTTTCTTTCGGTTCGTCATCAAGCTCATCGTGCGTGCCATCTGTGCTGTTTTCTGTGCCGTCACCGAGCAAGATCACCTCGGGAAGCTGTTTTTCCTCGTCGTAAATATAAAAAGCCACGTTTGTCCTCCTTGCCTGTACACATATTGCATGGTATAGTTTATTACGGTCTTGCACCGAATATGCACACAAAGGAGGTAAATCACATTTTCCTGCTCAAAAAGTATTCCTTTAAAAATTGAAAAAAGCTTTCGGTGATTTTTGTATCGGTTTTAATACTTTTATGTTTTATGATTATATCACGTTTGCAGATGGGCGATACTATTTCTATAAGCTTTATGTGGCTGTTATTTGTGCTTCCCCATGTAAATTCAGGCCAAAAGCCGATGCCGATGCTAGCGGCTATCATGTTTTTTACAGCATCAGGACTGTCACTTTCAAAAATTATACTGGGAGAAAAGCCTGCAATTTGACAAAAGCTATCACAAATACTGCGAAGCTGTTTCGAACCGAAAAGGCTGATAAAACCCTCGTCTTTAATTTGCTCAAGATTTATGCTGTCAATGTTGTTATATTTTTCGTTGTCCGCCACGGCGATAAATATTTTTTCAGTACAAACAAAAACGCTTTCGTCCACAGCTTTTTCATATATGGGTGCAGTTGTAATTTCAATATCAAAAAGCTCGTTATCGGGGTTTTGTATAACGTGAAAATTCACTTGAGGATGATTGCGCTTATATTCGATTATGGCTTGTGTAACGAGAGTTGATGCGGCAGATACTGCTAAACGAATGGTTCTGCTTTCAATTTCCGTCATATGTGAAAGCTCATCGGGAATGCCGTCTACAGCAGTCATAACGGGTGAAAGCTTGTCCCTAAGGTATTCGCCATACTGCGTCAAACGGATGTTTCTGCCCCTTCGCATGAAAAGCGGCACACCGAGCTCCTGTTCCAAATTGTGTATAGCCTTGCTGAGAGCGGGCTGTGCAATGTGTAAACGCTGTGCGCTTTTTGTTATGTGCTGTGTCCGTGCGGCTTCGAGGAAATATTTAATTTGTGTAAGCTCCATATTTGCTCCTTATATAACTAAAAGTTATTATTTATATAAATATTATATATTGGACATTATGAAAAGTCAATGATATAATATAGATACTGAAAATATTTTTTTGGAGGAATGTATTATGTCTGAGATTTTGGAAACTGTAATGCTTGTTTGCTTCGGCTGTTCATGGCCCGTATCCGTTTATAAAAATATTAAAGCTAAAACGGCAAGATCCATGAGCCTGAGTTTTATTTTGCTTATCATTGTCGGATACGTCGCAGGTATAATTGCGAAAATATACACAAATAATATCAGCTTTGTACTTGCCGTCTATATAATAAATCTTTTGATGGTCAGTGTAAATCTTGTAGTATATTTTATAAATAAAAACAACGACAAAAAAATAGTTCATTAAAGCAGAATATAAAAAAAGAACCTATGCGATCCATAGGTTCTTTTTAATAATTATAAAAATTCCGATTTTATCCTTTCTGTTTATCGAAAGTAAACCTTAAAAGCTTTAGTTCTCCGTCTTCAACATATCCCATATACACGTCGCCGTCTGCCGAAACAAGCAGATCGTAAGATGAAACGGGAGAGCATATCTCAATGGCTGTGACTGTTTTGGATGCAACATTTACCTTGAGAAGAAAATCTCTGTCCTTATTCTTTGCAAAGAATATTGGGAAATAAATGTTGTCCTTTGCGTCAGCGCCGATGGGAGCATACAAGTAAGTTGTGAAATAATCTGAAGCTACAGTCTTACCGTTGAGTGAATTGGAACTAAAATCGATGTCAAAAGAGAATTTATCCAAAAGCTCATAGTTTTTGTCGAAAATTTTTATCGTATGGAAAGAGTTATTCTTGTCAAAATCATCTACACAGCGGATAATATTGCCGTCGGGTGTAAGGAATTCAAAGCGGTTTTCGAGATCGTAAGAATAATAGTTTTCCGAATGGAGCAGATAGCCATCCGTATCATTCGGCTGGGTCAAAAGCTCACCGGGAGCGGTTTCGCCTGACGGGTCGTAAACGCAGTAAGTGGAAATGTCGTGCGTTTCATCATCCATGATATGAGCGAAAAGCATACCATCGTTTGTTTTTCTTATGATACATTCGTCTCCGTTTCGTATTTCAATATCAAGTGTTTCAGCCGATGTTTCGTTTATCTTTAAAATAGAGTCGCTTGCGCTTTCAAAAGCGTAGATATATCCGTTTGCGTAGTGTAATTGAGAAAGGCGGCAGCCGAGAAGCTCGTTAAAGCCGTAATCGAAAAGCTGACGCATATCTGCTTGCCAGACCTGTTCGCCGTCACGAAAGCCCATGAGCAAGGAGGTGCCTCCGTATATCTCATATGCATATATCGTACCGTCGTCGGCTACAGTAAATGCGCATGAGTTGGATTCGAGCTTAAAGTCTATGTCAACCTTTTCGCCTTTGACTAATGGTATAGTGAAATAATCTACGGTAATTAAATCGATAGGTTTGTTTACAATGGCTAAGAGAACGACACTAAAAAGGAAAACAAGACATACGGAAATGATTATTACAGCTTTTTTCATAATGTACCCTCCTTTTAAAACACAGCTTTACTTAATCGAATGAAAACTTACGAATTTCAATACCTTCCGAGTTGACATAAGGGATAAATATATCACCGTTCAGACAAACAGATTCGGACAAAGAATCGGAATATGAGTCGTCGCTGGCGGATCCTACATGAGGTATCTCTATATTTTCCAAGGTGTTATCTGTTATATTGATTTTAACTAAAAAAGTCCTGTCATAGTCGTCTTCATAAGCATTGATCCTGAAATAAATGTTGCCATTGATGTCTGCATCAAGATGCAATGCACTTATGCTGCCCATGTAGCCGCTGTCGCGAAGCTCTTCTTTTGAGTTGAATTTAATTTTATTTGTTAACCAATTCTTTTCATTTAAAACATATATCTCGTGCAGACAATAATCAGGTGAAGTGTATTTGATGGTTTGCCCATTTGGATTGCGATAGATCTCAGGATAATAGCCTTCGCGTGTGTCGATTTTGTGATAATTTGTTTTATTCGGCGCATAAAGAACAGATTGTTCAAGTTCGCCTGACGGATCATAAAGGCAGTAAAATCCGTTGTAATTATAGTCATTATCGGTAATATCTAATAAAACTTTTCCATCTATAGTTTTTCTTAATTCCATGAATCGTACATTTTCTTTGTTTATATTTATCTTTTCAGTACCTGCTTCGCTGATTTTTAAGACTAAAGAATTTGAATATTCAGTAGCAAAGATGTGACCTTCGGACACACATATATAAAGCAAATCGCAGGTTTCAAACTCATCAAAATACTCAGGAAAGATTTGACGCATATCTATTTGTGAGGTCTGCTTGCCGTCCTGAAATATTTTGATCAAAGAATTATAAGTGTCGTAAAAATACAGAGTACCGTCATCATCCACGGTGTATGTACATGAAACATCGATATATGTCTCTGATTTTTCCAAGCAAGAGACATAACCGTATTTTCGCTCTTCGGGCACAGTCCATCCTTTTAGAGACATGCTGATCTCACCCTCGGCAAAGGGTGCATTTAAAAGATTAGAATCAAGTGTAACTGCAGGTCTGTTTACAATAGCTAAGAGAACGACACTAAAAAGGAAAACAAGACATACGGAAATGATTATCACAGCTTTTTTCATAATGTACCCTCCTGATTTTGGTATATATTTTAATTATATACTAAAAAAATTTCATTGTCAATATGTCTAACTATGAAGCGTTTTACACTTGCGTTATTTTTTAAAAATAATACGCAATCAAAGCACCGCAAATGCGACGACGAGCGAAAAAGGCTTGACAATTTGCCGAAAATAAGGTATATTTAAATAAAACATTTTAAAGGAATGATAGCATGAAAAAGATTCTGATCGTTGCTTTGGCAGTGCTTGCCTTGCTTACACTTTTTGCTTGCAATAAAGCGCCTACTGTTGAAGAAACACCGACACCTACGATAACTGAAACGTCTACACCTACTCCGACGGCAACGCTCACGCCGACGCCGACGGTAACGCCTACCCCTGCGGCTACACCTACGCCGACACCGATACCTGAGGAGCTGATAAATATGGATCGCAACGCATATAAGGAATTTGTTTTTACATATTATTTCGGACCTGACCCTGAACAGTGCACCGAGGAGATAGTCAAGCTCATCGCCGACTGCGGCTTTACACGCATGGCGTTGCAGGGTAAAAATAACCCTGCTAAAGTAAAAGAAGTTGCGGCTTGGGCAGAAAAATACGGCATGGATATATGCCTTTATTTGCACCATGAGCTTTGGACGTACAATTCTCGCACGGAAGATAATTTACCCGGTCAGGGAAAGATAAATCAAGCTGTAGCAAGAATTATTTCCGATTACGGCGATATACCGAATGTTGTCGAATGGCAGCTTCGTGACGAGCCTTCCGCTACGCATTTCAAGGCGCTTTCAATGATTACGGATGCCTTCCGCAGATATGACAAAAGGAATCGCCCCGTGCTGATAAATCTTTTCCCGTCGTATGCAAAAGAACAGCAGCTTGGCTGTGCGACTTTTGAAGAATATATGGCAAAATTCGTTGAGGTGTGTACGCCGGATGCTATTTCATTGGACAGATATGACTTTGTGAATAATCCTGTTACGCATAGGAATAAAAAAGGTTATTTGGATGACCTTTACGAAGTCGCTATGGCAGGTAAAGGTGCAGATGTTCCGACAGCGTTGATAGTTTTAGCAAGCCAGCATTGGAGCTATTCATATCTTGAACAGCCTCAGCTTCTTTGGGAAGCAAATCTCAATCTCGTTTACGGCTGTAAGTGCGTTTCATATTTCACGTTGATGAATTTGAAGCACGCAGGAGAAGATCTTGGATCGAAGAACGGCGGACTCGTTACATATGATTTTGAGCCAACAGAGCAATATTATTTCGTACAGAATATCGCCAAGGATATTGTCCCCGTTGGCAATCAGCTTGCAGATAAGAAGCTGGATTGCGTCTATCAGATAAAAACAGGTGCAGGAGGAAAAACGCCTGAATATGAAGCATACGGCGAGTTGGGCAAGGTGGAAGGCGAAAACGGCATGGTCGGTTTTTACGATGACGGCTCATTCTATCTTATGAACTTTGAATTTGCAACGGATGCGCCCGCAAATGTTTTTGGACTTAACGATTTAAGCGGAGAGGAACTAGAATGGTTTGACAGCGCTGATTCGAGCTGGAAGAGCTTTGACGGCTCCGAGTGCATAGCAAAAACAGAAGCAGGATTCAACGTGACGTTGAAATCAGGTGAAGCAGTACTTCTTCGCGTAAAATAAAGGATGGTTAAATGATACGCAAGGCAAAATTAACTGATATACGACGTCTTTTGCGCATTTATGAAGGCGCGCGAGCCTTTATGCGCAGAAACGGAAACATGACACAATGGAACGGAAGCTATCCCGACGAGCAAACCCTTACGGCAGACGTGGCAAACGGCACGCTTTACGTGGCGGAGGATAGTGGACATATCTACGGATGTTTTGCTCTTATCGGCGGAGAAGATCCGACTTATGGCTATATCGACGGTAATTGGCTGTCTGACGCGCCTTACGGAACGCTGCACCGTGTGGCGAGCGACGGTACGAAGCGCCGGGTTTTTGCCGAATGCGTGAAATTTGCGGAGAAAAAATACGATCATCTGCGTGTCGATACCCATGAGGACAATAAGCCGATGCAGCAGGCGATTTTGCGCGAGGGCTTCAGCTTTGTGGGGATAATTTATCTTGCGGATGGTGCGCCTCGCAGAGCATATGAAAGAATTAAATAGGTATTTTATAAAAAACGGCGAGAGCTCTTGCGGAGCATCTCGTCGTTTTTATAATGCGCATAAATTAGCGAAAAAGGCTAAGGGTCGTGCTTTGTCCTGAGGACAGTTTTATGTGTCCGACTTGATTGCCTTCAAGCAAAAGAACAGTGTCGATTTCCTTTTTTGCGTATACGGTCACATTTACCTTGCCGTCTTTTTCCCATGTAATATCTATTTTACCCTCGGGGAAGACGAGCCCGCGTACAAAGCCCCTTTCTAAACGGCGAGGCAATGCAGGCAGTACGGACAGCGCAGACGGGAAATAGCAAAACAGCATTTCCTGAAGCGCGTTTACTGTGCCGAAAGCGGCGTCAAGCTGTACGGGAGCACCCTCCCAGCTTGAAGTCATACCCATTTTGCGCCAATCGTTGTGCAAGGTAAAAAGGGAGTTTAGCAAAACGCTTTTCGCCATGATGTCAAGGCATTCAGCCGAGCTTTCACCGTCGCCGAAGCGAGCGTATATGCTTGCCATGTGTGCAAGCGACCAGCCTGTCTGACTGCCGAGCTTACGAAGCTTTACAGCTGTACGAAAAGCCTCGAAAAGCTCCGGGTCGCTATGTTTAGTGACCTCTGTGCCGGGAAAAACGGGGTAAATATGTGATAAATGGCGATGATGGTAATTATCCTCAAGATCGTCGCAAAGCCATTCCTTTACAGCTCCGTCCTCGTTTATACGATAAGGCGGTATTTTTTCAATAAGCGCCCTAAAGCTGTCAGCCTCATCAGCGTACATTCCCGTAAGCTCAATACCTTTGAGCAGATTTGTAAGCAGCTCCTTCATTATGGCAAAATCCATCGTGGAATTTTGTACGGCAGGGCACTGATGACCATAGGTAGCACGGGTTGGAAGTGACATAAGGTTATTGGGCGTGTTTTCAGGTGAAACAGACGGATACAATCGGATAGTATCGCCGTCGTCCACGGCGTAATCGCGGTAAAACAGCGCCGTTTCATACATAAAAGGCAGTATCTGCTCCCGTAAAAGCTTATTATCGCCGCTGTAAAGATAAAGCTCCCAAAAATGACGGCAAAGCCAGCCTGCACAGCTTATCCAATTTCCGATAACGGTTACAGGTATGCTGACACCGCTGACGTTTGGCGTCGTATACGCACATACCCAAATGCCGTTCATTCCGAATAATTTCCGTGCGCATTCACGCAGCTTCTCTGTTTTTGACGTGTAATATCGAAGGAGCGGCTCAACGGCATACGACAGACCGCCTGCCATTGCGTGCCAATACGTTATTTGCACATTTTCGTTAGCCACATATTGCGACCACATAAGATTGTCGCCGCCGTGCCAAATACCGTACAGGGGAACGGGATTGCCTTTTTCGGAAGCGGCTGAAATGAATAAATATCTGCCAAAACGCCATAACCTTTCAAGTAAGGCGGGACAAGCGCAACTGTCGTACGCATTTTCAAGCATTTGCTCGTTTGACTGTAAAAAATCCTCGTCCTGCGCAAGCTCCATTGTTACGGAGTCGTATAGCGGAGTGTAAACGGCGGTATGCTTTTCCAAAAGCGACTCGTACGTTTCGTTACGAAAATCGTTAAGCTCCAAGGGGGAGCCGTGGGAGGAGCAACGGATAAGCACGGTATAATCATGCCCCGTGACGGAAAGACGATCGTTTTTCACAGATGATGTAAATTTGCCGAGAAACAATATATTAACTGCCGTATCGCCGTCGCAGGACGTGGCTTTTATGCTGTTTTCCGTTATGACTTCATCGCCGTTTCCGCCGAAGAGGCGAAAGCCGTATTCTGCCGTAAATGGTGCATCTGCACTCATGCGAAGCACGGCTATATCGCTTTGACGCGAAATGAAAAGCTGTCTTTGATATGTACAGCCGTTAACGGTGAAATGCACAAAAGCTTCGCCAGTGCGCATATTTACACCGCGGCGATAGGAATGAAACATTCCGTCGGCAACGAGATCAATATCAAAATAGCCATGGGGATAAGGAGTTTCAACCTCGGCGCAATAGCCTTTTTCCTGTAAGGCGGTCATGAAATTATCCTGATTTGCATCGGTGTAATTACCGCTGTCAATATATTCGCGCATTTTCCGAAAGGTATCGGAAATATCGGGAAGCTCGGTATCGCTGCCGCCGTGCCAAAGGTCGTGACGGTTAAAAATAATGCTTTCCTGCGCTATAGCGCCGCTTATTAGCGCGCCTGTCAGTCCGTTGCCGACGGGCAGGGCTTCACGCCACATTTCTCCGTACCATGAGGCGGGCTTTTTCAAAGTGTAAATATGTCTGCTTCCAAAATTCATATCAAATCTCCATAAGTAAAGCTGTATATTTATTTTACACCATTTGCGGCTTTTTGTCTATAGAAATAAAAAACTTGCGTACCGTTTTTTTGGTACGCAAGAGTATATCACTTAATAAGCTTTTTTGTGTCATTGATCAGCGTTTCCAAGTCTGCGCCGTCGTAAGCGGAAAGCTGATCAATATCGGAAAGGGAATAAAGCTTATCCTTTGAGTTTTTTATAAAAATACTGTCCTCAGACGAAGCGTTCTTATAAATACCGTCCTCATATTCGTCCAAAAACATTACGACGCCGCATTTTTCCTTCGGCTTTGTAACATATGAATCAAGGTCGCCTGCTATCTGCACTATTATTTGCTTTTCACCGCTTCCGATAAAGTATTTATCCACATCGATAGTATATCGTGTGACTGTCAAGGTTGGCGCTTTTCCGTCCGGCGACATCTTTTCGTCAAACTTTTCCGATACGGTAAATGGTATATCCATAACCTTTATGTCTGTTATTTTTCCCGATATTGCCGCTTTGGCAAAATGTACGCACGCCTCAAGTCCGGGTTCCATGAAGTAAGATGTCCATGGGTCGGATGTGCTTGACAGCACCAGTTTTTCTCCGCGTGCATCCTTGTATAGCGAAAGGTCAGGCTCTACCGCCTCGGCTGAGCAGGAGCAAAGGAAAAATACCGACAAAAGAATCATAAGTGCCGATAATACCGACAAAAAACGCGTTTTACTGTTGATTTTTTTCATATTTATTCTCCTTAAAATGTAATTATAAAAATATTTTAACACAAAAAATAAAAATGTCAATAAATAAATAAAAAAATAAAATTATACAAATAAAAACGCAGTGCTCCGATGCAAATAAAATCATTAAAATCGGCGCGTTTCCTATTTACAAAGCAAAAGATTTATTGTATAATAATATAAAGAAAAGAGGGTACAGCAAGTGGAAGATTTAGTATTTTCGTTGAATGTGGTTTTACCGCTTTTTTTACTTATGATAATAGGTGTTGGATTGCGCAAATTCCGCATTTTACCTGCGGAGTTTTTTCCCGCGGCGAATAAAATCTCATTTTCACTTTTTTTACCTGCTATCTTGTTTTTAAATATTTATGATTATTGCGAAAATTTCCGTCAGCTTGAATGGGGCTTTCCTGCTTTCGCAGGCGGAGCGGTCGTGGTGACTATACTGCTGGCTGTACTGATAGTTCCGATTTTTATTAAGAATAAAAAAAGCTCAGCCGTCGTGATACAGAGCATTTTCAGGAGCAATTATCTGCTTTTCGGAATACCTGCCCTTGAAAATATGTTTGGCGGCGAAGGCGTTTTTTCTGCGGCGCTGATTATTCCGATAGTAATTCCCATATTCAATGTGGCGGCGGTGCTCGTGCTTTCCGCAGGGGGGAGCGGAGAGAAGAAAGGCGTATTTTCCCTCGTTGTTTCAGCACTGAAAAATCCCCTTATTGTGGCAACATTGCTGGGACTTGTTTTTTCATTTTTTAAGCTGCAGTTCAGCTTTGAGCTTCCGAAAGCCATATATTTGACGACGAAAAGCCTTGCAAGCGTCGGAACGCCCTTGGCGCTGATCTCCTTGGGTGGTCAGTTCGATTTCAAAAGCCTCGGCGGAAATATAAAAGCGCTGACAGCGGCAACTGTATTGCGCACGCTGATAGTACCTGCCGTATGGCTTGCCGTGGCTGTTTTGCTTGGTTACCGTACAAGCGAGCTTGCGGCGTTGCTTGTTTTGCTTGGTTCGCCTGCGGCTGTGTCCAGCTATATTATGGCTGAGCAGCTTGACTGTAACGGACAGCTTGCGAGCCAGATAGTTATGGCAACTACAGCAATATCCGCATTTACAATTTTTATATTTATATTTTTATTGAGAAGCTTAAGCTTAATTTGAACCGAGAGGAACTTACATTATGACAAGCCGTGAAAGAGTGTTAAAAGCGTTTCACCATGAGATACCCGACAGAGTACCTGTTGATTTTTCCTATAATCAGGATATTTATAACAGACTTATAAAGCATTATAAGGCGAAAGACCATGAGGAGCTTTTAAAGGCGCTTCAGGTTGACTTCCGTTTTTTGTGGCCGAGATATACGGGAAAGCCTTTGCATTTTGCAAAAAGACCTGACAGAAACGTTGATCCTATTTGGGGCTTTACAACGCGATGGATAGAAAATGATTCAGGCGGATATTGGGATTATTGCGACTTCCCGTTGGAATTTGCCGAGGTAGAGGAGATCGAAGCGTTTCCCGTGCCGAACCCCGACGATTTTGATTATGATACAGCGCTTGAATATGCAAAAGCCAATAAGGATATGGCTTTGGCTATCGGCGGCGACGGCAACGCCTGCGTAATAAATTCCAACGGCTTTTTGCGTGGCATGGAGCAAACTCTTATAGATCTTGCTACAGATGATGAAGCAGGACTTTTGCTTGCAAAGCGCAGAACGGATGCAGAATTCGGTATTATGGAGCGTTTGCTTGATAAATGCGGCGACTACATAACTGTAATGCGTATGGGCGAGGACCTTGGAACACAGCGCGGTCAGTTTATCAGCGACGAGCTTTATATCAAGCATATAATGCCTATCCACAAAAAGTTTGTTGACCTTGCAAAGTCATACGGCAAGGACGTTATGATGCATTGCTGCGGCTCGTCAAGCTGGGCATTTAAATATTTCATTGATATGGGCATAACTGTTATTGATACGCTTCAGCCCGAGGCGGCAAATATGGAGCCTGCATATATAAAGAAAACATACGGCGATAAGCTTGCGTTCCACGGCTGTATCTCTACGGCAGGCCCCTTGGCTTACGGAACGGCAGACGATGTTGAGAAAAACGTAAAGGAAACGCTTGAAATAATGATGCCGGGCGGTGGCTATTGCCTTTCTCCAACGCATCAGATTCAGGATAATTCCCCGACGGAAAATGTTGTGCGTATGTACGAATGCGTAAATAAATACGGCTATTATAAATAATGAGGAATACTATGGAAAACTTTGAATCTGCATATATTGCCGGTAGAAACCCTGTTATTGAGGTTTTAAAAAGCGGAAGAACTGTGGATAAAATACTTATTGCCAACGGACAGCGTGAAGGAAGTATAGTAAGAATAATTGCCATGGCAAAGGAAAGAGGAATACCTGTTGTTGAAGTGCCTCAGGTAAAGCTTGCTCACGTAAGCGGAATAGCTGAGCATCAAGGCGTTGCGGCTCTTTGCGCGCAAAAGGAATATTGCACAGTTGCTGATATACTTGATATTGCAAAGCAAAGAGGGGAAAAGCCCTTTGTGCTTGTGACTGACGGAATTGAAGACCCACACAATTTGGGTGCGCTCATAAGGACGGCGTCTACGGCAGGTGTCCACGGTGTTATTGTACCGCGTCACCGTGCAGTAGGACTTACCCCTTCCGTTTCAAAGGCGGCGGCAGGCGCGCTGGAGTATATGGCTGTTGCAAAGGTTACGAATATAACGGCGGCGATAGAAGAGCTTAAGGAGGCAGGCGTATGGGTGTACGCGGCTGACGTTGGCGGAGTGCCGTATTATAAAGCCGACCTTCGCGGCGCGGTGGCTATTGTTGTCGGCGGCGAGGGAAGCGGCGTATCGCGCCTTGTCAGAAGTGCCTGCGACGGAGTCGTATCTATTCCCATGCGCGGTGAGATAACGTCGCTCAATGCTTCCGTAGCGGGAGCTATAATCATGTATGAGGCTGTAAGACAGTCTGCACAGTAAAGTTGAGGTCAAATTTATTAAGAAAGAAGTGTAAAGTTTTTGGGCGTTGAAAAATACGACGTAAATCAAATAATTGAACAGCAACGCCACAAAAACGGCAGATATGACGATATTCGCAGGGATGTTGACGCAATGCGCCGTGAAAATCTGCGTGTCAGAGAAACTGCGGCGGCGAGCATAGAAAGCATCCTTTCCTCGATGGACATGGGTGATGCGGATAAAAGCTTTGACGATGCGGCAAAGAAAATGGGTTTTTCTTTTGAAAGCGTGGGCGTTGAGGGCGATATACGCGTAAAAACGATACGTGAGCAAGAGCCGAAAAAAGAAGAAAAGGATTATGATTTCGCTGCTTTTATGCCTGCAAAAAAGGCGATGGAAAAACAAGCTCCTCAGCCTGATGTGAAGGCGAAAGCTGAGGCGCAGTCTCGAAAAGTACAGTCGCAAGCGCAAGGCAACAGGAAGACAGAAGGGACGAAAAAAACGCAAGGCAAGCCTGAATTTTTTGAAAAAACAGCCGAAAAACAGCAAAAAAACGTAAAAAGTCAAAAAAATACGGGGCAAAAAGAAGAAATAATAAGAAAAAAATCCTCGAAAAATCAAAAAAGCCGCGGAAAATCGGCAAATAAACATAAAAACGCACCTATATATAGAGGATTTTCGGAACCCAGAACAAAAACATTTTCTGAAAAAAAGCCGCGAGAAAAAATACGCAAAACGTATACTTACAGCATTCCCGTTCCCGAATGCACCTCGATGTATAACGGAAGCGAGGCTGAATACAGAATATCACAGCTTGAATTATCGCTGTCACAAAGAAGCCTTTTCTGCTTTATGCTCTTGGCTCTTTTGTTGGTATTTGCCTTTTTCCCACAAATGATTCAGTTTGCGGCTGAAAAGCTTTTCCCAAGCGAAACAGCGCTTTGCGCGTTTGCTTTGCTTGTAATACCGACGGGAATAGCAATTTTAACGTGCATTGACATAATAATTTCAGGAATTGCGGATATTTTCCGTTTCAGAATGGGCTGGGAAACAATGGCGGCGCTGTCGGTGATTTGTACTGTCGGTCACAATGCGTTCGTATTTTTCACATCGCCTGCAGATATGCTTACAACAGGCTTTTACAATGCATCGGCTGTTTTTGCTCTTTGGCTTTGTATAAATTCACGTATGCAACAGGCGAAGTTTGCCAAAAGCAATTTATCAATATCGCTCAGTAGAAAAAATATGTATACCGTTAAGCGTGTTACCTGCAGACAGGTATCGAACGGCACGAAAAATATTGCGGCCATGCGAAAAACAGGATTTATCTCGTCTGTTATTTCAAACGCATATGAGCCTGCACAAAATTCCCGTGCTGCGTATGCTGTAACACCGATTATTCTATTGATAATCGGTCTTGCTTCAGCGGCGTGCTATATACTTTTAAAAATTCCGGTGCTTTATACGCTTTCAATGATGCTTGCTATAGCAAGCCCTGCGGCGATGGGAATAGCGAGCGGTATCCCCATGGTGCGTTTTGCAAAGCGTATGCGTACTAAAGGAGCGGCTGTCGGCGGTATATCTGCTTGCGAAAAAGCAAGTCAGATAGAAGCGGTAACAGTTAAGGATATTGAACTGTTTCCGAAGGGCACGGTCACTATCACAGGCATGAAAATGCTTGATGAAACGAAAATAGATAAGGTCGTTGAGGCGTGCGCCGCTATATTTACAGAAATATCAAGCCCTATTTGCCATGCGTTTACGAAAATGGTTGACGGTGAGGCTTTTGAACGTGTCGATGCCGCCGATTATGAAGAGGGTATGGGCGTTACGGGCAGATACCGTGGCGTTTGGTATCTTGCGGGAAGCCGAGAGCTTATGCGTAAATACAACGTATGGGTACCGCCTGATAATTACGAGGGCAAAGCCGCGTCAGGTGGAAGTAACGTGCTTTTTGTTGCGGCAAACGGCTTTATCGCCGCTATTTTCATTGTAAAATATTCAGGCTGTAAGGTTGTACAAAAGACAATTAAAGCGCTTGTAAATGATGATCTGCAAATGCTTGTAGACGCAAGAAGCCACGATGTATCGGCGGAAATGATATCACTTAAACAACGTGTTCTTGATTGCCCTGCCGTAATGCTTTCAAAAAGCGCCGCATATGATATAAGCGAAAAAACGGCTGAAAAGTCTGTCATACGGGCGGGAATATTCGGTACAAACCCCCTTGGAATAATCCATGCCATAATTTCAGCTCCGAAGCTGAAAATGACCATAACTTTTAATACGATATTGCAGATAATAACGATGATAGTCGGGCTTGCAATCGCGCTTTTAATGCTTTATACGGGAACACCTGAGCATATAGAGCCGCATCTTGCCTTGCTTTATCAGATCATATGGACAATACCTGTTTTAATTGTTTCATGGATCTTTGTATAAATATAAAAAAACGGAGGAAAAAACTATGAAAAAATGTTCTAAATGTGGTGCAGAGCTTAACGACGGCGTTGCTTTTTGCGGCGCGTGCGGCAATGCGGTAAATCAGGAGCAGCCCAATTATCAGGGCGAGCCTCAAAAGGCGAAGGAAGCTCCAAAGGCGGAGAGCTTTTTCCAAAAGCTTTTTGATTTTTCTGATAAAACAAGCGAATTTATCCCCGAAGATATTGAAGAAAACAAGATAATGTCCTTGTTCGCTTATATCGGTTTTTTGTTTATAATTCCGCTTTTCGCTACAAAAGGCTCAAAGTATGCACGCTTTCACGCAAATCAGGGACTGATACTGTTCCTTTGCGAGTTGGCTGTAGGCGTTGTTTGTACGATAATTAATACGGTAGGCGGCCTTTTTGCGGCAATTCCTTATGTTGGAGTAATAATTGCGGGCTTTATCGGATTTTTCGCATCGATCATCGGATTTGTAGCAGGACTTCTTCTTTTTGTTTGGGCTGTTCTCGGTATAGTTAATGCCATAACGGGCAAAGCAAAAGAAATCCCCTTTATCGGCAAATGGCGTATTTTAAAATAAATTACTTAAAAGCTGAGTCAAAATCGACTCAGCTTTTTTACAGCAAAAGAGCGCTATATTGATACTGCAATATAGCGCTCTTAAAATTTACTTGACTATTTTTTCGGCATGCGTTATGGCTTCATCTATGTGCGAGCAGAAATTATCTGCGCCGATCTTATCGGTAAAGCCTGCCTTTTTCATTACCTTCATGGGCTGCTCGTTAACGTGAGAAAGAATAAGAATAATACCCTTTTCCTTGCACTTTTCATAAAGGCTTTCAAGCTCGTTCATCGCTGTTATATCAAGAGACGGTACGCTTCGCATACGCAAAATAATGCACTTTGTTTCGTCTTCGGACTCAATTTGAGCAAGCTTTTCCGCAACACCGAAGAACAGCGGACCGCTGACCTCGTAAACCTTGATCTGTTTTGAAACCTTGCGAAGGTTTATGCTGTCAGGATCGTTTTCATCATCAATATATTTCCATGAATCGACACTTGCAGAGCCGCTGAGCCTCTTTATCAGAAGCAGGCAAGCAACGACGAGACCTACACCGATAGCGACAACAAGGTCAAAAACTACGGTGAAAACAAAGGTAAGCACAAGTATGGCTATATCACTCTTCGGCGCTGTTTTAACAAGCTTTACAAAAGGACGCCACTGGCACATATTGTATGCGACGATGAACAGTATTGCCGCGATGGTGGGCATGGGGATAAGCGACGCGTAGGGCATGAGCACAACGAGGATTAGTAAAAGAACGATGGCGTGGACAATGCCTGAAATGGGGGTACGGCCGCCGTTTTTGATGTTCGCGGCTGTACGGGCGATAGCGCCTGTGGCGGGGATACCACCAAAAAGCGCTGATGCGATGTTACCTGCACCTTGAGCCACAAGCTCCATGTTGGAACGGTGGCGTGTGTTTGTCATGCTGTCAGCAACAACGCAGGAGAGAAGCGATTCTATCGCCGCAAGCACGGCTATGGTAAACGCGTCGGGTAAAACTGTTTTTACAAGGTCGAAGCTGACGTTGGGCATCTGGAAAGCGGGAAGCTTATTGCTTATGGTGTAAAGATCTCCGATGGTGTTGACGGAAAGGGGTAAAAATTGCACCATCAATATGCCGACGATAACGGCGATAAGGGAAGCGGGAATGACCTGCACCTTGGGTATCATAGGCCAGACAATAAGCACAGCAAGCGATACTAAACCAACGAGCATTGCAGCCCAGTTGAATGTTCCGATGCTTTCAAAAAATGCCGCAAGCTTTTCCGTTGTTTCAATGGGGCTGACACCTTGTGCATATGTAACGCCGAAAAAGTCCTTGAGCTGACCGATAAGTATGGTTACGGCGATACCTGCCGTAAAGCCTGTGGCGATGGGGTAAGGAATGAATTTTATGAGCTTGCCGAATTTGAATATACCCATAAGTACGAGTATAATACCTGCCATCACGGTGGCAACGGCGAGTCCGTCAAGTCCGTTTTTTGCTACAACGCCTGCAACTATCGTCGCAAAAGCGGCTGTTGGGCCTGATATCTGGACGGTGCTTCCTCCGAGGAAAGAAATTACAAAGCCTGCGATTATGGCTGTGTAAATACCTTTTTCGGGGCTGACACCCGAGGCGAGAGCTAAAGCGATGGAAAGCGGAAGGGCAATGATCGCAACGATTATGCCTGCGACAATGTCCTTGATGAACTGCTCTTTACTGTAACCTTTCAGCGTTGTAAAAAGCATGGGTTTTAAGTTTTTCACAATGATCCCTTCTTCTTTTATACTTCAAAACCCTAATATTATACTACTGCAATCGAAGAAAATCAAGCCTTTTTTGAAAAAAATAATAATAAATTATGTGTTGTAAATTCCGCAAATTTGCCACAAAAAAGCAGTTGACAAAATATATGAGTTGTGATACAATACTATTGCAGTAGTACCACTATTGCAATAGTATAAGAGGGTGAAAGAAATGGATATCAAGCTTTTTGACAGCGAGCTTAAGGTGATGGAGATCGTGTGGGCGCATCAGCCCATAACGGCGAAGGACATATCGCTTATTGCCCGCGATACTATCGGTTGGAGCAAGAACACGACGTACACTATCGTGACGAAGCTCGTGGAAAAGGGGGCGATAACGCGAAGCGAGCCTAATTTTACTTGCTGTGCGGCGATAACTATTGAGGATGTTCGCAAAGCTGAAACGAATACGCTTATAGAAAAGCTTTTCGGCGGCTCGAAAAAAGCATTTTTCTCAGCATTTTTAAGCGATGGAGAGCTGACCGAAGGAGAAATCGAAGAAATAAAGAAAATGCTCGACGATTGATATGATAACTACTGCTTTTTATTGGATAGTAAACATGAGCATCGGCGCGAGCATTATGGGATGCATGGTCATGCTTTTTGGAATGATCAAAAAAATACCGCGAACGGTTACATATTTTCTATGGTTTTTACCGTTTTTGCGAATGATATTGCCTGTTTTACCTGTGCTTCGCCCGGAGATACTCAGATTTTATCGGATAATACCTGTTGAAATACCGAAAATTCCGGATGCTTTTGCCATGAGTAACGTGATACTGCTTATTGATGATTACAAAGGCATGGTATATAAAAACGCGATGATCGAAGCGATTTTCTCTGCTTTAGCCGTTATATGGCTTGTAATTGCGGTGCTTTTGATCGTATATTTTCTTTGCACTTATATTGTGTCTTTATATTCATTTAACGGCGCAGCTCGCATAAGAGGAAACGTTTTCGTTTCTGAAAAAGCTGATACGGCAATGGTTGTGGGAATGCTTTTTCCGCGTGTGATTTTGCCGAAAGGTATAACGGCCAAGGAGCTTCGCTATGTGGCGGCGCATGAACGCATTCATATACGGCGCGGCGATAATATTGTGAGGTTTTTCGCCGTTTTCATCGCTTGCATCCATTGGTTCAATCCGCTTTCATGGATATTTTTAAGGATGCTTTTGACCGATTGTGAGCTTGCCTGTGACATTGGCGCATTGTATGAATTGGGTGATGGCGAAAGGAAGAATTACGCGCGGATATTACTTAAATTTGCACAGCAAAAAAGCACTGTTTTTTCGTCGGGATTTGGTGGGAAAACAGTTGAAGCGCGTATCAAAAACGTGATATTTTATAAGAAAATGTCGATTTTTTCGCTGATTTTTACCTGCTTTTTTGTTTTAATTTTTGTTTTTTTGGCTTTTTCTCATTAAAAAAGGAGTATTTTTATGAAAAAACGTAGTTTTTTACGCTTGTTTGCCTGTTTTTTTGCTTTGTTTTTACTTGTTTTTTCATTTTCCGCGTGTAACGAAAAGATTTCAGCGGAATATTTGCAAAGCCTTGTACATGATATAGCCTACAACCCCGACGTTGCTTTTTCAAGCAATCCTTACACATACATCGAAGCTAAGCGCGAGCTGTACGATGAGATACTGTCGGCGGGCGATGACGCGCTGAAAGCGTTTTTACCTGTTTTACGCTCGGGAGAGGCGGGACTTGATGCTTATATTATGGCTGCCGCCTGCGCTGAAATAAGCGGTGTCGGCAAAGACGGCGGCTGGGCGAGTGCGCCGCAATGGCTTGATCTTTATGAGAACCGCGAGGTTTATGTGCCAAAAATCAGCGAGCTTGACGGCTACAGCGAAAAAAAGCTTGAAGAAGCTTTGCTTGGGATATCCGAAAGCAATGTCCATGATATATGGGGCGAGCCTGACGGTCATTTGTCTGGACTTTGGGGAGATATTTATAAAATTGACGGCATGGATAAATATGCTATAGTTTATTACGACAGCAATGGCTATGTTATGGGCGTCAAGATAAACGAGGCTGAGTAATATGATCATTTATTTTGCGGTAAAACGGATAAAGAAGATGGAAACGTATTTTGACACGTTAAGCGACGCTTTTAAAAATGCACCAAATACTATCGCCGCCGATAAGGGATTGCGAAAAATGCTGAAATCGCTGACAAAGTATTACGAAGGCGGTAAATGGCGCAAAGATTACGAGCTTGACGAGAAAAAGCTGCTTGAGCCGACGCTGAAGCGCGGTGTTCTTTCGGAAGACGGTGTGTACAATTTTCTTTGTGATTACAAGCGGTTTTTGAAGGGAGAATGAAATGAAAAGAATAATGGTTTTAGTGCTTACCGTTTGCTTGCTTGTTGGATGCGCGGTAAAAAAGAATGATCCACAGATAATTGATACCATTCAGACGGGGTTTACGACGTATTATGAGCTGAGCGACGGAACGTGGCAGAAGGACGGCAATATTTATAAATACAGGCTTGTCATCAGCGGCAGAATGCCTAATGCCGCAATAGATTCAACCTTCGTTTATCTCAGCAATCGAAAGACCATAACTTTTACGCAGGCTTGGAAGGCGGCAGGCCTTAGCAGTAGGATGGAGGACTATTTTTCAACCGAGCAAGCTGTGCTTGTTGATTGGAAATAATGCGTTAAAAATAAAAGTGCTGATGTGAAATGCTCACATCAGCACTTACTTTTTTGATTATACTTTTTCTACCCAGCCGAAGGGATCAGCAACTCTGCCCCACTGAATACCTGTAAGGTTATCGTAAAGCTTCTGAGAGATAGGACCGATCTTACCGTCGTTGAGAATTATCTTATTGCCATCGTCGTTAAGCTCGCCAATGGGAGAGATAACTGCTGCTGTACCTGTGCCAAAGCCTTCATTGAGCTTGCCTGCGGCGTGCGCATCATAAAGCTCTGCGACGGAGACCTTGCGCTCTGTTACCTTGTAGCCCCAGCTTCTGAGAAGCTCGATGCAGGATGCACGGGTTACACCGGGAAGGATGTTTCCGTCTTCGAGGGAAGGTGTTATTATTTCGCCGTCGATGACGAAGAAAACGTTCATTGCACCGACTTCGTCGATGTATTTATGCTCAATACCGTCAAGCCACAAAACCTGTGCATAGCCGAGCTTTTCAGCCTTTTCCTGACCGATAAGGGATGCAGCGTAGTTTCCGCCGACCTTTGCATAACCTGTACCGCCCTTGACAGCGCGGACATACTCCGTTTCAACGAAGATCTTAACGGGATTGATGCCGTCGGGATAGTAAGAGCCAACGGGAGAAAGGATTATCATGAACATATACTGCTTTGCAACGTGAACGCCGAGGAAGGGGTCAACAGCAATAATGAACGGACGGATGTAAAGAGAAGTGCCTTCTGCTTCGGGTATCCAATCGCGGTCAACGTCAACCACAGCCTTTATAGCCTGCAAAACGTCATCGGGATCGACCTGCGGTATGCACATACGCTTATTTGTGTTGTTCATACGTTCAATATTCTTCTGAGGACGGAAAAGCTGAACCTGACCGTCGGCAGTTTTATAAGCCTTAAGGCCTTCGAACATTTCCTGCGCATAGTGGAAAACCATTGCAGACGGCTCAAGAGCTATCTTCTGATAGGGAACGATGCGAGCGTCATGCCAGCCCTGTCCCTCTGTATAGTCCATAATGAACATATGGTCTGTAAAAATTTTACCGAAGCCGAGCTTTGACCAATCGGGTTTAGCCTTAGGAGCTGTTGTTTTTTCAATTTTGATGTTAAGTGCCATTTCTTTCAGTCCTTTAAATTTACTTATTTATATATTTTACTACTTTATTGTCCTTATGTCAACCGTTTTTTTACACGTCGAAGGGTTGTTTTCCGCTTCTGTGAACACAAATCTCATCAATTACCGCATTTGTTCTGTTTTGCAGTAAAAACAAGATTATATCGGCGATGTCTTCAGGCATTATCATATCCTCGCCCGTAAGATCGGGGCGTGACAGCTTTACCATATCGGTGAAAACTCCGCCGGGGCATACGGTATGAACACGGATGTTTTCCTTATATACTTCGTTTGCAAGTGTTTTGCTGAAGCCCAAAAGCGCATGCTTCGACGCGGCGTAAACAGACTGGTTTACGTAACCCTTGTGTCCGACGACAGACGCGATATTTACTATCGCCGCATAGTCAGACTTTCTTAAGTAGGGTAGAGCTTTTTGGCAAAGGAAAAACGGTACGCGAACGTTTATCTCCATTATTCTGTCGAAGGTTTCGTATGTAACATCGTCGAAGGGTGTGTTCATAGCAACGCCTGCGTTATTTATGAGTATATCAATTTTGCCGAAATGCTCCGCTATTTTATCCATGCAGCTGTCCAAAAATGACTGCTCCGTAAGATTTCCTGCCAAAGTGAAAACCTTTGCGCCCTTTTCTCGGACGAGGCGCTCTGTTTCAGCGAGTCTTTCAAGATTATTACCGCCGCAAAGGGCCAGCGATGCGCCCTGCTCCGCCAAAGCTGTAGCTACGACTTTACCGATGCCGCCGCCTGCCCCCGTGAGCACTATTACTTTTTCCTTAATGGAACCTTTCATAATATCCCTCTTGATTATTGCTGTGTTTTTTGATATACGTTGTATTCATCCCAAATCCGTTCAAGCTGTTCAAAGGTTTGGGATATTTCATCACTCTTGCGCATGCCTATGGCAACGATAAGTGCGTTTATAAGGCTGAGCGGTGCGCAAAGCGAATCAACGAAGGAAGCCATATCGCTTCTGGCGATAAGTGTCGTTGTGGATGTTTCGGCAATAGGTGAAAAAGCACTGTCTGTTATACCGATAACGTGAGCACCCCTGTCCTTTGCAAAGCGCAAAGCGCTGACAGTCCTTGCAGAATAGCGGGGAAAGCTTATACCGAGGGCAACATCGCCCTCGCCGATGCGCAAAAGCTGTTCAAACATTTCGCTGAGCGTAGCGGTACTTATAAGCGTTACATTTGCAAAAATGCTGTTGAAATAAAAGCCGAGAAAGCTTGCCAGCGATGCGGCGGAGCGCACGCCGATGATGTAAATATGCTTTGCGGAAACAAGCTTGTCAACAGCAGTATTAAACGCCTCTCTGTCAATTTCGCCCAAGGTGGAGCGGATTCTTTCGGCATCAGCCGCCATAACGGCTTCAAGCACGTCTGTACTTCCTATTCTGTCGTTTGTCACTTCTATACGCTGAACCGACGTAAGCTTCGTTCTTATCATCTCGTGAAGCGCTTTTTGCATTTTGTGATAGCCGTCGTAGCCGAGCTTATCAGCAAAACGAACTACAGTTGATTCGCTGACACCTACAGTTTCACCGAGCTTTGCCGCCGTCATAAAAGCCGCTTTATCGTAATGCTCTGTGATATATGCTGTAAGCTTGCGCTGTCCCTTGGACAGCTCGTGCTTATGGGCTTCGATTCTTGAAATAAGCTCACTTGCCATAAGTTGACCTCCTGCTAATCAAAGCGTTTTTAAAAATCTTTCTATGCGGATTACCGCTTCCGTAAGCTTTGCAAGGGAATGGGCATAGCAGATGCGCACAAAGCCCTCGCCACTTTCGCCGAAGGCGGAGCCTGGTACAACTGCAACGTGCTCCGCGTTAAGTAATCTTTCGGCAAATTCCTCGCTTGAAAGTCCAAATTTTTGTATGCTCGGGAACAAATAAAATGCACCCTTTGCATCGAAGCAGGGCATTCCTATTCTGTTGAGCTCATGTATGAGCATTTTTCTGCGTCGGTCATATTCCTCGAACATCATATCAACGTCGCCGTCACCGTCGCGCATGGCTTTTACAGCGGCGTATTGGCTCGTCGTCGGTGCACACATGATGGCGAACTGGTGGAGCTTGAGCATTGCGGCGATAACGGGCGCAGGACCGCAGGCGTAGCCTAAACGCCAGCCTGTCATGGCGTATGCTTTGGAAAAGCCGCCGACAAGTACGGTTCTTTCGCGGAGTCTTTCGATAGCGGCGCAGGAGCAATGCGAAACATCGCCGTATGTAAGCTCTGCATATATTTCATCGGAAAGCACCATGATATCCGTGCCGTCCAGCACGTCAGCGATAGCTTCAAGGTCTTCCCTTTGCATAATAGCACCTGTGGGATTGTTCGGGAAAGGCAATACAAGAAGCTTCGTCTTCGGTGTAATAGCTGCCTTGAGCGCATCGGCAGTGAGTCTGAATTCATCCTCTGCTTTTGTGCAGATGGGCACGGCTACTCCGCCTGTAAGAGATGCTAAAGGCGAGTAGCAAACAAAGGATGGTTCGGGTACTATTACCTCCTCGCCGGGATTTACAAGGCTGCGGATGCAAAGGTCGATAGCTTCGCTTCCGCCGACTGTAATAAGTATTTCTTTTTTCTCGTATTTGGGAATGTTAAAACGACGGAAAAGATAATTCGATATCTCCCCGCGAAGCTCATCAAGTCCTGCGTTGGACGTATAATATGTTTTGCCGTCGTTAAGGGAATCTATACCTGCCTTGCGTATGTGCCAAGGCGTATCAAAGTCAGGCTGACCGACGGAAAGAGAAATAACGTCGTCCATGCCTTGGAGCAGGTCGAAAAATTTTCTTATGCCCGACGGCTTGACGCTTTTTATGCTGTCCGTCAAAAGCTTATCATAATCTATCATAAACCGATATATCCTCTCTCGTCGCGATCGTCGCGGTCATAAATAATGCCCTTGTCCTTGTATTTCTTAAGTACAAAATGAGTAGCCGTTGAAACAACAGCCTCCATCGGAGCCAAGCGCTCTGCAACAAAAAGAGCTACCTCGCGCAGAGATCTGCCTTCCAAAACAACGCAAAGGTCAAAACCGCCTGACATGAGATAAAGACTTTGTACCTCGTCGAAATTGTAAATGCTCTCCGCCACCTTGTCAAAGCCGCGTCCCTTGGAGGGTGTTACCTTCAGCTCGATAAGCGCAGTTGCATATTCGCGATCAGTTTTGTCCCAATCTATCAAAGCCTTATATCCAACGATAGTCTTGTTTTTTTCATAATCTTTTATTTTTGCGGCAAGCTCTGTCTCGTCCATTTCCAATATGGCTGCCATCTGTTCTGTTGTTAATCTGCAGTTTTCGTCGATCAATGCTAAAAGCTTATCCATATATACCGCTCCTTATTTATATAATAATACTTTATTATACACCATCATGAGCTTAAAATCAATCATTTTTTTGACAAAAAGCATGTAAAACGGTCAGAAAATATTTATTATGCTCTAAACAAAAGATCCCTTGCTGAAAACAAGGGATCGAATTTTTTTATTCGCCTATTTTATATTTTTCCGCATAGGAGTTGAACATCTCCACATATTCGGGCTGGAAAGTATTTTTAAGCGTATTGAGATATGTATGAGCGTCAAGTGTCTTTTTCTGCTGTATCTCAATAAGAGCAATGGCAATGTTGGAGCAGTGGTCGGAAACACGCTCGTAATTTGTGAGAAGGTCAGAGAAAATAAAGCCGAGCTCTATGGTGCAATCGCCCTTCTGAAGTCTGGAAATGTGGCGGGCACGGAGTGTATCCTTAATGGCATCGATGACCTGTTCAAGAGGTTCAACGCGCTTTGCAGCCTCGACGTCCTCGTTTTCAAAGGCTGTAACGGAAAGCTCCAATATTTCGCTGAGAGCATCTGCAAAGACCTTAAGCTCTTGCTTTGCTTCCTCGGAGAAGGATATGTTTTTATCAGCCATTTCCTTGGATACCTCAAGGATATTTGCAGCATGGTCACCGATACGCTCAAAATCGCCTATCATATGCAAAAGCATTGATACCTCGGAGCTGTCCGTCTCGGAAAGGTCTTTACCTGACAGCTTGACAAGATACGAGCCTATCTTATCCTCGTAAATATCGGTTTCGTTTTCTTTAGCCATTATTTTTTCCGCAAGCGCCGCATCATAGCCGTTCATTGCGGCGATGGAAGTCAAAAGACCGTCCACGGCGATATGTGCCATGTCTATCGTAGCTTTGCGGCAATGCTCAACGGCGAAGGAAGGAGTGTTGAGCAAACGCTCGTCAAGACGGGGACCGATCTCCACGTGTTCTTCCTTGTCGCGGATAGTAAGCACAGCAAGCTTTTCAATCAGCTTGGAGCAGGGAAGAAGCATTGCCGTTGCGAGTACGTTAAATATTGTGTGTACTACGGCTATATGCCAAGCCTCAAGCGCCATATTCATAAAGGGCAAGGCAAAAATTGCGTTGATGGAGTAGAAAAGAATGAGGAAAATTATCGTACCGATAAGGTTGAAATAAAGATGCACCATAGCTGTGCGCTTTGCGTTTTTGTTCGCACCGATGCAGGAAAGAAGAGCGGTGATACATGTACCGATGTTTTGTCCCATGATTACGGGAAGCGCACTTCCGAAGGTGATACTGCCTGTGACGGTGAGTGCCTGCAAAATACCTACGGAAGCGGAGGAGCTTTGAATGATGGCTGTTAAAATAGCACCGACGGCGACGCCAAGGAAGGGGTTGGTAAACATTGTAAGAATATTTGCAAATTCAGGTACATCGGCAAGGGGCTTTACAGCGGCGCTCATGGCAGACATACCCGTCATAAGAACCGTAAATCCTACGAGAATTGAGCCAACATCTTGCTTTTTCTGGCTTTTTGCCATCATCATCAATGCGATACCGATGATAGCAAGGATAGGGGCAAAGGAGTCGGGCTTTAAAAGCTGAACAAAAAGGTTGTCGCTTTCAAGCCCGGTAAGGCTGAGCATCCAAGCGGTAACTGTTGTACCGATGTTAGCACCCATGATTATGCCTACTGCCTGAGTGAGCTTCATAATGCCTGAGTTAACGAAGCCGACGACCATAACGGTTGTGGCAGAAGAGCTTTGGATAACTGCCGTTACGCCTAAACCGAGCAAAACACCCTTGATCTTGTTGTTTGTCATTTTTTCCAGAGCACGTTCAAGCTTGCTACCTGAAACCTTTTCAAGGCCTTGTCCCATTACGCGCATACCGAAGAGAAACAGAGCTAATCCGCCGATAAGTGATAAGACGGCAAAAATGTCCATAATTAAAAAAACTTCCTTTCTCTTTCCAGATCACTTGATCTGATTTTCTTTGTTTTCAAACATAACATACATATTCTCTCATATAAAAGTAAAATCAAAAACGAGGTTTTGTAAAATGTATGTAAAGTTTTTGAAGCTGCAAATCTGCATTGGAAAATCAGTAGATACTTTTATGATAACAATATATCACCAAATAACGGCACTGTCAACGGAGAAAAACAATATAGGGAAAGATAAATTAAAGAGCAAGGAAAAGCTTATCCTTGCTCTTTGTTTAGTGTTTTTAATTTTATTTTTTATACATAGGGCCGTATGCGGCGCAAGCACGGTAATCCTGTCCTTCCTTATCCATACCGAAAGCGTTCCATGCGGCGGGACGGAAAATCTTTTCCTCAGGCACGTTGTGCATGCAAACGGGAATGCGAAGGATAGAGCAAAGTGTGATTATATCAGCACCTATATGGCCGTATGAAATTGCTCCGTGGTTTGCGCCCCAATTTGCCATAACCTCGTACGCTGTTTTGAACGGGCTGCCCTCCTTGCCGTCGCATCGCGGAGCAAACCAAGTGCAGGGCCAAGTGTAGTCCGTGCGCTTCCAAAGGGTGTCGGAAACCTCATTGGGAAGATGTACGGTCCAGCCCTCAGCAAGCTGAAGCACGGGGCCGAGCCCCTTAACGAGATTGAGCCTTATCATTGTAACAGGCATTTCAGCCTTCGTTTCGAAGCGAGAGGAATAACCGCCGCCGCGGAAGTAGCCGTTATCGGCGGGATTCCACGTCGTATTAGCCATAATAGCATCAATGTCAGCTTCCGTCATCTCATACCACGGCTTCATTACTGAATTTCCAAGTTCATCCTTTGCCGCGCCGCTTGCGTCAAGACAGCATGCACCTGAATTTATAAGGTGGATAACGCCGTCGCAAGCTTTTGCCTTGCCTTCTATTTCATATCCTGTGACGCGTTTTACGGAATCACCCGACCAATATGTGCGAACGTCGGCAAACATCTGCGCACGGTTTGTCAGCAGCTTCATAAAGAGCATACCGATACCGTTGAGAACATCGTTTTCAGTTGCGAGAATATAGGGCTCACGTGCACCTTCCCAGTCAAATGACGTGTTGAGTATTGCTTCGGCAAAGTCGGCGTTGGGATAAAAGTCTGTCCACTGTCTTTGTCCTTGGAAGCCTGCGGCGATAGCGTTGTGACCCACAGCTTCCTCCTCGCATCCCTGCGGAAGATTATCGTTGCCTTGCATAAGGTCTTTTATAATAACAGCCATTTTTACAACGAACTCAAATTGCTCCTGCTTGACTGCGTCGCTCTTGCGAACAAAATCGGGGTTCTTGTCAAAGCCGATGATGCACTTTTCTTTTGCCCATTTGAGCGCTTTCTGATATTCCGCCTCATCGTAAATGCCTTCCGTCATTCGGCGAATTATCTCCACCTCGTCAACAGATTCAACGCGAAGCCCAAGGTAGGATTCAAGAAAATCAGAGTCGATTATAGATCCGCCGATACCCATACATATGGAGCCTATCTGCAGATAGGATTTACCTCTCATAGTAGCCGCCGCCACGCCTGCACGCGCAAAGCGAAGAAGCTTTTCCTTTATGTCCTCGCCGATAGTGTCGTCATCGGCATCAACTACGTCGTGTCCGTAAATGCCGAACGCGGGCAAGCCCTTTTGTGCGTGCGTTGCAAGCACGGAAGCAAGATACACCGCACCGGGGCGTTCCGTAGCATTAAGTCCCCACACACCTTTTATTGTGTTGGGATCCATGTCCATAGTTTCGGAGCCATAGCACCAGCAAGGCGTAACGGTGAGCGTTACAGCCACTCCCTCGCGTCTGAATTTCTCCTCGCAAGCCGCGGCCTCTGCAACTCTTCCTATGGTTGTATCCGCGATAACGACCTTGACGGGAGTGCCGTCGGAATATTTGAGGTTATCTTCAAATAGCTTTGCCGCGGCGCGTGCCATTCCCATGGTCTGCTCTTCAAGTCCCTCACGAACCTTGAGCGGTCCGCGTCTTCCGTCGATAACGGGACGTATCCCGATAACAGGGTATCCACCGATAAGTCTTGAGCGTGTCATATTAAACCTCCGATTTTTTTATTTATACTTGTATTATAGTATAAAATGGTGTATAATACTTGTACAAAATACACTTAAAATTATAATTATTTTCGCTTTTAGGAGAAATATATGAAATATTCGGAGCTGATAGAAAAAAAGCAACACGGTACACTGAGCTTCCCTATAGAATATTACTACATTGACAGCTCGCACCCGCGGTATATTATGGCGTCCCATTGGCACAAGGAATTTGAAATAATAAGGGTGTTGGAGGGCAAGCTGACCGTTTATCTTAACAAGGAAAAATATGATCTGACAAGCGGAGAGTGCCTTTTCGTAGAAGGCGGCTGTCTGAAAAGAGGATATCCCGACTCTTGCGTTTATGAGTGTCTTGTTTTTGATGGTGCAATGCTTGACAGGCACAAAAGCGACGGCTCTGTTGAATACAAGCACTTCGTATCTACAAGTGAAAGAGTGATAATCAAAACCATAGACAGCCTTATTTGCTCAGTCCGCGAGGAAAAGCCCTTTTATGAGCTTGAGGTAGTAGGGCTTTTGTATAAGCTTTTCTACGAGATGTACAGCTTTGGATACATTGTGAAAAACAAAGAGCAGTCAAAGGACAGGGGTGTCGACACGGTAATGTCCATAATAAAATGGATAGAAAAGCACGCCGCGGAGCTTATATCGCTTTCAAGATTATCGCAGGTTATGGGGCTTAGCGAAAAATACATATGCCGCATCTTTAAGGAATATACGTCAAAGACGATAACGGAATATGTCAGCGAAATAAGAATTGAGCGAGCGTGCGCTGAAATGGCAGAAAAATCAATTACTGAGGCGGCGTTTGCCTGCGGCTTCAACGATTTGAGCTATTTCAGCAAGACCTTTAAAAAATATAAAGGAATGACACCTCGAGAATACAAAAAAGCATATAGCGTAAAAAATGCCGTTACATAATAAAAGCGACAGGTCGAAGCCTGTCGATTTTTGGTGGAGCAAAAAAATTCAAGTCTATAAAAAAGCTTTTGTAACATCAATAAAGCTTCTAAAATAATTTAAAAACTAATCGCTTTAATCTGACACGAGGATGTTTTTATCAATGATAAATCTTGTAAGCTCCTCTGCGGCAATCTTGTGTGCTGAAAGCTCGGGGTGAGAATTGCCGCCTGCGTTATTCTGCGCGAGTTTTACGAAGTATATGCCGCTATCCTCGCCGCCCATATCCTCAAGCACGGATTCTGTCCATTCAAATCTACAGCTACCCATCATATTATGTGCCCAAACTATAGGGATTTCGCTGCCATAGGAACTGCGGACATACTCTATAAGAGCGCGAACGCCGGTCTTGAAGTCAGCCTCGGTACTGCCGCGGCTTTTGTCGTTGGTACCGAGATTAATAACAACGAGATCGGGAATGCGTGCAAAGCTGTAATCAGCGCCGTCTCTGTCACGGTAGAAGGAAGCCTTGGGATAGAAATCGGACTCGTTGAAGTCTGTCCAGCTCTTATCTATACCGATACCGCTGCAGCCAACGATAGAATAGTCGGCATCAAGTGATTCTGCCGTCATAAATGCGTATGCCTGCGTGCCGTCCTCGTAGAGAGCAGTACCTGCGTTTGGCGTATCGCTTTGGGCTAGGTTTCCGTATCCGCAGGTGATACTGTCGCCTATGAATTCAAGGTAGAGCTCTTTATTTGCCGGCGCGTCGTTGAGATACCCCGTAATAAAGATCTCATTAAGTATGGAGAGCGACCATTGGGGCTCGGTCTGCTTGAGAATGCGAACGTTATGAAGCTCCTCACCCTCAAAGCTTGCAACTGTTATAAACGGATTAAAGCTGTCGGCGCAAAATCTTTCCTCAACTCTTTTTCCATCGATATAAACTGTAAAATATGTAGAGCGGTCGCAGGAAAGTAAGAGTACAACGTCGCCGCTCATAACTCCCTCAAACTCAATGCCCGATGCGGTGAAGTCGCAGGATACACCTTCATCGAGAATCTGCGTTCTGCCTATAAGCTTAAAATATTTAAGATCCTCGGCAAGACCGTATCTGCGGCGGCTTATGTTCTTGTCGTCACCGTCAGTCGTAACATTTTCGGCAGAAGTCGGAGTGGGATTTTGTGTAGGTGTGTTTGTGCCGTGCTGTTCAGGCTCATCGGATATCGTTGTATTTTTGGCAACGCAACCGACAAGTGATAAAAGTGTACAGAGAATCAAAAGCGTGTTTATAAGTATAAGAAATCTTTTTTTCATTTTGCCTCCTATAAAAAACAGATCCGAACTGTTTCGTTGCGACGAACTGTTCGGATCTGCTTGTTTTGGTGGACCCAAGGGGATTCGAACCCCTGGCCTCTGCGTTGCGAACGCAGCGCTCTACCAACTGAGCTATGAGCCCGTGTGACAAAAGAGCGAGCTCTTTTGTTTTTATAATGCATCCGATAATTCGGAGAGCTTATCAATAATAAGGTTGGGAGATGCTTTTTCGGCAAGCTCCTCGCGAGTAAACGATGTCGTTACAGCGATGTTTTGCATCGAAGCCGCTTTCGCTGCTTGAATTCCGTTGATAGCATCCTCGATTACGACACAGCTTTCAGCGTTAACACCAAGCTGCTTTGCCGCTTCAAGAAAAATATCGGGGAAGGGCTTTTTGCGCTCCACCATACTTCCTGATAGAACCAGATCAAAATCGTCGTTTGTAAGTCCGATGGACTTGATATTTATCTTTACCTTAACGATGTCTGCACTTGAGCAGACGGCAGTTTTATATCCTCGCGATTTAAGCTCGCGAACGATATCCTTCGCGCCGTCGCAGGCGATATTTACAGTGGAAACGCGCTCGCCGTATATCTTATAAGCGATATCCTTCATCTCGGTAACGTATTTCACGCCGTGCTTTTCAGCAACGCCGCCGACGAACTTATCTTCGCCCGCACCGATAAATTCGGTAAAATCGGAATCGACAGCCTCCACATTCCAAAGGCGCAGAGCTTCCTTTGCGCTTTCACGCATATAATGCTCACTATCAACTAAAACGCCGTCCATATCAAACAAAACGGCTTTTATTGCGCTTTTATCAATCATGAAGCTATCTCCTCTTTGCTCGTGCCATAATATTTTACATCAAAAATATCTGATTGTCAAGAGTTTTTTATTGTATAGCTATATTTTTATGTGAAATATGAGAAATAAATTTCAGATGTATAAAAACCAAATCATTGAAAGAACTGCAAAGAAATCATAAAAGGCGGTGTTCAGCCGTTTTAGGGCTGTCACCGCCAATGAATCAAAAAGGTGTATGGGCTATGCTTTTAATTCTGTTATTTTATCGGCAGTTATATAAACGCCGTTATCCATAACAAAGAAGTGATTGCTTTGCGGCTTTTCGAAGCATATTTTGCCTCCGATAAGCTCAAAGGAATCGCCCTCGGCTGTGCGGTAGATGCATTCGTAGCCTAAAAAGGCTCGGAATATCCTGTCAGCAGCTTCCGCATCCATATCATGTGTCACAGTCCAATCCTCAGCCGTCGGCGCTTGCCAGTATTCGCCGTCACCTTGCGGCAGAGCGTTTTCGTAAAGCGTACTAAAGCTGTGCATCAAAATGGGAATAAGAGCTTTAATTACGAGATTGACCTTATCCATCAGACTTACAAGGCTTTCGTTTTCAGAAAGGGAAAATTTTGTTTGAAGCAAAATATCGCCTGTATCAAAGCTTTCTGCGATTTTGTGAATTGTCACACCGCTTGCTTCCATGCGCCGCAAAATAGCTATGGGCATAGGCCACGAGCCCTTGCCGACGGGCAGATAAGCAGGGTGGATATTTACCATAGGAATACGCGGGCAAACGGGCAGTTTGTAGTAATATCCTGCACAGATAACTGCATCACAGCCCATATCCGCCATGCGTTCAAGATCAGAAAGAGTAACCTTTTTTACAGAAATGGGGATATTGTGCTTCAATGCAGTTTCAATTATTTGTGTATTGAATTCTGTTTTATTATCCGTTTTACAGGTGAATATTTCCGCGATCTCACAATCGTTTTCCATAAGGGAAAAAAGTGCGGAAATGAGAAGGTCTATGCCGATATAAGCAATTTTCATATATATTATACATTATTTAATAGGCTCTTTTCCGATCTTTGCGGAAATACGGGGATATTTCGCAGGAGTCGGAGCTGTTTTTTCGATAACGATTATACTGTGGCGAAGGTCTGTGTCGGGAATATCGGTGTGAATCACCTTTTTCACCGTGCCACCTAAAATGCGTATGGCATCCTTAGCTTCCGCAATTTCGCTCTCCGGCTCAGGACCCTTCATTGCCAAAAAGTAACCGCCTTTTTTTACAAAGGGCAGGCAAAGCTCGCTTAAAACGGGTAAGGATGCTACGGCACGGGACACGGCAACGTCGTATTTTTCGCGCATTTTCGGCTGTTTGCCGCCTTCCTCGGCACGCATATGAACGCAAACTGTATCGGATATATTGCATTTTGCACAGGCCTCGGTCAGAAAGTTTATGCGCTTGCGCAGGCTGTCCAAAAGTGTAAGCTTTATATCGGTTCGTGCAAGCTTTAAAGGGAAACCCGGAAAGCCTGCGCCACAGCCAACGTCAATAACGGCGGCGTTTTTGCCGATAAGCTCCGTTTGCACAAGCGTCAGACTGTCAAGATAATGCTTTGTCATTATTTCGGGAAGCTCAGTTATCGCCGTAAGATTCATAACGCTGTTTATTTCCAAAAGGTATTCAGTGAAAATGCGATAGCGCTCTATCTGATCGGCGGAAAGAGATATTCCCATTTTTTCGGCGCCTTGCCGTAAGATTTCATAATCGTTCATTTTGTATTTTCCTTTTCTAAAGTTAAAAGCATGACCTCGGGCGGATTGAAAATGCGCGGCAAAAAGGGCGCAGAGCCGCTTCCACGGCATACGGCAATTTGAGTTTCGTTTTCACGGTACATACCGCCCTCGTATTTCGGGAAAAAGCTTCGCTCAGGGCTTAAAATTCCGCGCCAAAAGGGTATGCGCCATTGACCGCCGTGGACGTGACCTGTCAAAAGCAGGTCGGGCTTGAATGTAGCGGCTATTTTATCGGAAAAGGTGGCGCGGTGATACAGCATGAGCTTATAATCGCTGTTGCCTCCGATGAAAATGCTGTCATCCACGGAAAAGCTTTTATCGCGGCTGCGCGTCATGGGATCGGCGATGCCGCTGATGCAAAAAGATACGCCGTTTTTTATGTAATACTCGGCGCGGTTTTCCAGCGTAACAATGCCGATTTTTTCGATATCGCTCATGTATTTTTCACAGCAATCGGCGCGCAGATCGTGATTTCCGCAGACGGAATAGATGGGCGCACAAGATTTAAGCTCACGCAAAAGCCCAATCATTTTTTCGTATTTTTTATCCGTGCTCTGCCTTTCGTCCAGCACATCTCCACAAAGGGCAATGATATCGGGCTTTTCCGATTTGACTGCGGCCAATATCTGCCTGTCGGCGCGCATATGCATATCGGATATGACCATTATTTTAATTGGTATATCGGATAGCTTGCGGCTTTTTATGGTGAAACGGCGGATACGCAGCTTTTTATCGAATGCAGATATTGCGGAAAGCAAAAAGACGGCGGCGGAAAAAAGTAAAAAATATTTCACGGTAGCTCCATTAAATTGATTTTAAAATATAGGGAAGAGCTATTTCGGCATAGAGAAGATTGCCCGGTACGTTAAGATGCCAATTATCGGAGAAAAGAAGATTAAAGGCTTCGCTTTCACTCATGCCTGAAATGCGCTCGTTCATTACGGCGTTTGCATCGGCAATTTCAAATCCGTGCTTTTGCGCTACAGCCTTGCTTTGCTCTATAAGCTTGCAATATTCATAGGGTGAGCAGGGCTCGCTTTGTGTGCCCAAGATGGGGGCGACGCTCAAGAAAATGGGGGTTTTTACGCTTGCTTGCTCTGCCATGGTGAAATAGCGGTCAAGGTTTTCCGCGTATTTTTCGGGGGGCTGACGTGTGAGCCAGTCGTTGATAGTATGTCCCTCGATGAGCATAAGATAGGGCTTTAACGCGGTGACGTATTTTTCCCAGTAGTTTGCCATATAGCGTTCCGTGGGACAGCTTCCGATGCCGCTGTTTATAACGGCGTATTCGCCGCTGTAAAGCTCAAGGCGGTATATCATTATATCGCCGCCGTCAGCGGTAACGGACAAGGTGTGCTCTCCGTCGCTGTCGCAAAAATAGGGCAGAGCATTATAAGGATTTGAGAGATTTTCAGAAAATACACAGCATTCGTCAAGCTTTTTTCCGTCAACGGTGATGGATGCTGTAGCTTTTTCTGTCATAAGACGAAACTGAAGTCGGAAAAGAGCGCAGCTTAATTTTGCAGTAACGGTCTTGCCGTTTTCGCAAACGATGCAGTTTTCGCGGACAGGAGCGCTGAAAAGGGCGGAAAGCTTTTCACCTGTAAAGTCGCATGCTGTGGAATTTGTTTTTTTATTTACGGCGCGTCTGATGGCGTTTACATAAGCGTCGTTATTGTCAAATGGTGCAAGACGGTGCTCGCCGCCTACAACGTCGGGGAAAATTGCGGAAATGTCAAAACCGCCCTGTCCCCATGTGTGTGAATCGCCTGTGCATACTATTGTTTTAATCACGTTTGCCACGTCCTTCCAAATATATCATAAGTACAGAGATGTCGGCAGGGTTTACGCCCGAAATGCGCGATGCCTGACCAAGATTTTGAGGCTTTACTTGTTTGAGCTTCTGGCACGCTTCGATGCGAAGACCTCCGATAAGGTCGTAATCAATATCGGCAGGAAGAGCCTTGCACTCAAGTCGGCGCGCCTTTTCCACGCGCTCACGCTCACGCTTAATGTAGCCGTCATACTTAACGGCAATTTCAACGCGCTCTGCTATTCTCTTATCTAAATCAGGTCTTTGCGGATCAAATGGAGCAAGACTTTCATAGTCGAGCTGAGGACGGCGTATCAATGCGCCGAGCTTTATACCTGTTGAAACTGTTTCAGTACCCTTGGACTGCAAAAACTCGTTGAGGGCGGCTGTGGGAGGTACGTTGACGGCTTCAATTCTCGCACGCTCCTGCTCGCACAGAGCCGTTTCGTTTAAAAAGCGTTGATAACGCTCGTCGGAGATAAGACCGATACGGTGGCCGTCGGGCAAAAGTCGATCCTCGGCGTTATCCTGACGAAGCCAAAGGCGAAATTCGGAGCGGGAGGTCATCATTCTGTACGGCTCGCGAGTACCCTTAGTTACAAGGTCGTCAATAAGAGTTCCAATGTAGGAATTAGAGCGCTCAGCTATGTACGGCTCCTTGCCGTCGAGCTTTAAAGCGGCGTTTATACCTGCGATAAGTCCTTGAGCTGCCGCTTCCTCATAGCCCGATGTACCGTTGAACTGTCCTGCGCCGTAAAGCCCGGACACTTTTTTCAGCTCAAGGGTGGGATAAAGCTCAAGGGGATTTACACAGTCGTATTCAATAGCGTATGCCGTGCGCATGATGTGGACGTTTTCAAGGCCGGGGACAGTCTTATACATGGCTATTTGTACGTCCTCGGGAAGAGAGCTTGACATACCTTGGACGTACATTTCATCTGTATCAAGCCCCATAGGCTCGATAAAAAGCTGATGACGGGGCTTGTCGGAAAAACGAACCACCTTGTCTTCGATACTGGGGCAGTAACGGGGACCTGTTCCTTCGATAACGCCTGAAAACAAAGGCGAACGGTGAAGATTTTCGCGGATTATCTCATGTGTGCGCTCGTTAGTATAAGTCAGCCAGCAGTCAGCCTGATTTTTAAGCTTTTCCGTCGTTTCAAAGGATGCGGGAACGACGGGCTCGTCACCGTGCTGTACCTCCATTTTTGAAAAATCCACGGAGGAGCGTAAAACACGGGCGGGAGTTCCTGTTTTAAAGCGCATAAGCTCGATGCCCATATTGAGAATGCAGTCGGACAGCTCGTTTGCGCCGAACATACCGTCGGGACCTGACATGCGGGTGACCTCGCCGACGATAGTTTTCGCCTTAAGGTAAGTGCCTGTTGCGATGATAACGGCTTTCGCCGTGTAGTGAGCGCCGTTTTGCGTTGTAACGCCGCACACACAGCCGTTTTCCGTTTCAATGGATACTATCTCTGCCTGCTTTACGTAAAGATTGGGCTCGCTTTCAAGAATATGCTTCATATGGGCTTGGTATGCGCGCCTGTCTATCTGCAGACGGAGCGCATGGATAGCGGGACCTTTGCCTGTATTAAGCATACGGCTTTGGATAAACGTGCGGTCTGCCGCTTTAGCCATTTCACCGCCGAGCGCATCTATTTCGCGCACCAAATGTCCCTTTGCGCTTCCTCCGATGGAGGGATTGCAGGGCATATTACCAACGGCATCAAGATTGATTGTAAAAATTATCGTTTTCTTTCCGAGTCTTGCTGCCGCCAAAGCCGCTTCAATGCCTGCGTGGCCTGCGCCGATAACGGCGACATCAAACTCACCTGCTAAAAAAGCCATTTTATTTCACCATAGTATAAATTATTTTTGCTATTTCACTGCGTCTTACATTGTTGAGGGGACGAAGTGTTCCGTCGGAATAGCCGCCGATAATGCCGAAGCGAATGGTGTTTTCCACGTACTGAACTGCCCAGAGAGGAACTGTATCCCAGTCGCTGTAGGCGGATGTGTCAACGGGCTCATATTGCGCTTCGGGAAGCATACGGGAGATAACCGTCATGACCTCGGCACGTGTTACATTGCGCGTGGGCTGGAACAAAAGCTCCTCCTCCACGAGCGAGCCGTAAATTATCTTTTCAGATGCAACGGCACGGATATAGGGAATAGCCCAGTCGGGGATGTCGTTTACATCGGCGAAGGGCAAGGGATAGCTTTCGTATTTGCTTACGTCAAGCTTCATAATTCCGCAGATTATCTTTGCAAGCTCCGCTTTATTCAGATAATCATCGGGACGGAAGCGCCAAACACCATTTGTCTGTGAGCCTGAAACGATGCCCTGCATGGAGGCGAAGCTGATATAATCCGCCGCCCAGTGTGCTGTAACGTCGGCAAATTCGATGGCAGAGGCTGTGCCCTTTACTTTAATATCAAAGCTAATGACAGATTTGTTTCCCGTAATATCGAATGCCGTGACGGAGAGCTTATGAAGTCCCGTGTAGCAATCTGAAGGGAAAGAGAAGGTCAAGATACCGGTTTCAGCGTTATACAGATGTTCCAGCTTTTTGCCGTCCAAAAGCACTTCAAGCCATGCGGAGAGTATACCTGTGGCATCTTCGTCCTTTGCGGCAATATCCTTAACGCTTATTTCAACTGTGCTGTTATAATTAAGATTTGCGGTAAGATCCGTTTTTGCCTCAACAGTAGGCGCGGCAGTATCTGTTTTCGTGTCGCTGTAAATAGCGCGGAAGTTGTCGATATAGACGGAGCCTGTTTGTAAAGCGCCCTCCTCGTTGCTGTTATACATAAGCTTTACGGGAGCTGTAACGATTATTGCGCCTTTGACCTCGGAGGGAAGCTCAGCGCGCAGGCATTGATAGCCTGTTTTGTCAAGCACCTGCGAATAGGTGAGAGTATATACGTTGCCGTTTATGTCCTGTATCTCGGCGGCAAGCTTGTTTTTGCTTGCTTCATCGTATATCCAAAGCTCTAAGGCTTTCGGAGCTTTATCGAAAACGATGTTGCCTGACTGCTGTGAAAGCATTACGGCGGAGGTGGCAACGTAAAAATTGTAGTCGAGCTGTATTGCACCTTTGCCAAATCGGACGAAGCTCGGCGGAGCGTTCTTTCTCGTACCGCCTGCGTTAAGCCCTGTAAGCGTGTAACCGTATATACCTGCTTCAAAGTCGTAGACCTGCTCGGAGCTTTCATTGGTAAGAAGAATGGGAATGTCGGTATACGTCTGACCGCGGGAAACACGCAGAACGCCACTTTCGCCTGCCACGCCTGCCGTAGTTATAACGCCGTCAGAGGTAACTGTGCCGAGTGTGGAGGGAATAAGCTCCCAAGTGAAGGATGCATTGCTTGAGGGAATTTGCGTACCGCTGATAAGTCCGCGTGCTTCAAGCTGAATAAGTCTGCCGGGCAGGGAGAGTATTTGTTCAGGTGAAACTGATATTTCATCCACAACGCCTGTGACAGCTATGTCGCGCGTCGCAGTAAAGCCTGCAAGCTCAACGGATATGGTGAACGTGCCTGTTTCTGCACCGATAATGGCAGTCGTTCCGATGGCGGAGTTTTTGTCGCCTGACACGGTGACGATGGGGGTAAGCCCTCTTATCGAAAGAGGATGAAGATTTTTATCCGTTGCCGTTAAAACGATGGGAACGGTGGAGTTAGGCATAACGACCTCGTTTTCAGGCGTTATATATATTTCGCCTGCCGTTTCCGTTCTCGGTGCTGTATTTACGAAAACAAAGCCCGTGGAATTGTTGCGCGGTGTACCGCCTGAGGGCTTGTTTGTTATGACGATGTCGGTATAGCCCGGTGTGCGCACGGCTACTGTAGTTGAACCGCCGCCGTCCATGTTTACGGCGTTGACGCATCCGAGCTTTTGCATGTGTGCGGCAAGGTCAGCAAGACCAAGACCTGCGCTGTGCGTTTTATCGCGTCCGTCAACGGCGAAAAAGACGACTGTTCCGTCTGCTCTGATACCGACAGCTGTGCGCGGCTCAGCCTTGTTGTCGGAAAAGCTTGAGGGAATAGTGCCATCTGAAATAAGACGGGTGTTGCCGCTGGCGGCTTCTGCGACGCTGTTCCACGCGCTGTTATCGGCGGTAAAGCTGATGGCAAATTTGTCGCCGACTGAAAGCTTATCTATATTTTCACTGTTGCCGCCTGTCTGCGCGGAAATGACAAAGTGGCCTGCAGGAATTTTCGTATCCGTGGTGTTTTTGTTTACTGCCGTGACTTCAAGGGAAACGGAAGTTCCCAATCGCGCCTCGCCGCTTATTATTTTGGCAACGACCTCAGTGCTGTCAACTGTTGAACGAGTGGAGGCGGCAAAGTCTGAGTTAAAAAGATAAACGCCGTGCTCAAGCTGGGTTTTATTGAAATTACGCATGGTGAAAAGCGTTTCACCGTTTGCAACGGCGTTTATTTCAACGCCGAGCTCGGAGATTATACCTTTTCCGTCGGAGTAAAAGCCGATTGCCGTCCAATTTGTGACGGAGGCACTTCGTAAAATGCCGTCTTTTATGACTACGCCGATGGGGACACCCGTTGACATATCATAAAAAGAGGCGTTTATGCAGGCGAAAGCATCCTTTCCAAGCTGTGTTTCATGTTTTATCATATCCTCAACGGAGGAACGACCCGTTATTTGATCGCCGTAATTTATTGTAGGCAAAACGCTGCCGGGTGTATATTCAAGCACGTAGCCTTTTTCAAGACCGTGAGTCTCGTGCTCGGCTGTCATCTCGTAGTAAAAGGAGCTTGGGGCGTTTTCGACAAAGTCGCTTTGTCCGCTCATTTCACCGAAGCCCTTATATTTTGTATCGGCGAATACCGATATGTAAGAAAATGAAACGAGTGCCGCAACAGTCAAAGCGGCGATGCGTTTGAATATTTTCAAGATAGCCTCCTTTTTTCTCCTGTTACAACGCGCTCAATGCCGCTGTAATCCTTTTGTATTGCGACGGAAACATATCCGTGGCGCTTCATTATTTCGGCAACGTCCGTTGCTTGACCGATGCCGACCTCGAATATCAGTGAGCCGCCGTCCTTTAACGACGACAAGGCGTTTTCGCTGATAAAACGGTAAAAATCAAGTCCGTCTGCACCGCCGTCCAAAGCGGAAATCGGCTCGAAGTCTTGCACGGACTTGTCAAGTAATGCAATGTCGCCCGTAGGAATGTAGGGCGGATTGCAGGTTATTACGTCGAAAAATATATTGGAAGTGTAAAAGCCTTTATCCATAACGTCGGCGACGGAAAGTGTCAATCTGCTTTCCACGCCGTTGAGCTTTGCATTTTTTCTTGCATATTCCAAAGCCTTTTCAGAAATATCAACACCATAAGCCGTAAGGGCGGGCAGACTGTGCACAAGGGCAATGGGAATTGCGCCGGAGCCTGTGCATAAGTCCAAAAGGACGGGCATTGCGTTTTTACGCAAAATCGCCTCGGCTTTTTCACATACGTGCTCCGTATCACCCCGTGGGATCAGCACGCCTTCACCCACGTAAAAAGGCAAGGACATAAACTCCCACATACCGATAACGTATTGCACGGGCTCGCCATGTGCAAGCCTTTCTGCCGCATGAAGCACGGATTGGCGCTGCTCATCGGTCAGGACTTCGCTTTTATGGATAAGTATATGGCTTTCGGGCTTATCCAAAAGCGCGGCAAGGATAAACTGCGCGTCGCGCTTTGAACAGCCGAGAGCTGTAATTGCTTCATTTATTGTCATTGCGCATCCGTCTCGTTTTCGGATTCATCAGCTTGCTCTTGCTCGGCGGACTCCGTTTTTTCTGTTTGCTCCTCGGCGAAATCTGCCTGAGTTACTGCACCTTCCCATTCGGGTGTGTCGGGCAAAACTGCTTTGAGAGCGGCGATGGCTACTTCAAGCATACTGTCATCGGGCTCTTTTGTTGTAAGACGCTGAAACCACATACCGGGTGCGGATATTATACGTGTAAAGGTGTTGTCGTGTCTTCCGGCAAACTTAATTACCTCGTAGCTGATGCCGACGACGACGGGAAGTATAACGAGCTTGAGTAAAACTCTGACGATAGTGGGGGGAGCGAGCGGTGCGATAAGGAAGTTTACGAGAGAGCCGACGAGAATACCGCAAACCATGGCAATAAGTAAAAAGCTTGTACCGCAACGGGGATGCAGACGCTTCATTTTGCGTGCGTTTTCGGGTGTCAGCTCGAGTCCCTGCTCATAGCAGAAGATGGTCTTATGCTCTGCACCGTGATATTCAAAGGTGCGGCGTATCTCCTTCATTCGGGATACGGCTAAAACGTATACGGTGAAAATAGCGATGCGCAAAATACCTTCGATAAGAGAACGGAAGGCGTCAAGCTGAAGCTTCGTGATAAATTCAAAGCCTGAAACGATGGCGGTGGGAAGATAGATGAAAAGCAAAAGTGCGAGTAATACGCCTAAAAGGGCGGAGATAGTCATAAGAACGGAAAAGCCCTTGTCACCAAAGGTGTTTTTGAACCATATCTCAAACTTGCTCGGTTCTTCTGTCTCGTCCTCAAGTCCTGCCTGATCGGCGGAATATTCCAGCGTTTTATAGCCTGTAAGCATCATTTCCACAAAGTTGACTGAGCCGCGGATGAAGGGAAGCTTTAAGATCGGATACTTATTTCCGATGGATGTTACGGGGGATTTTTTTATGGTTATCTCTCCGCCGGGAGTTCTGACGGCTGTCGCCATTGTTTTAGGACCGCGCATCATTATTCCTTCGATTACAGCTTGACCGCCGATGGATGTAAAATTGCATTTCTTTTCTGTAGACATAATATACCTTTTTCTCTGACGGTAAATTTTTTAATTTGTTTGCCATCCGTCAGTATGGTTTAGCCCTTAAGGGCGAATAATTGGAATTTGTGTTGTGTGCTCTAAGTTTTCAGGCCGCTCGATGGGCAAAATAATGGAAACGGTAGTACCCTTACCTTGCTCGCTCTCTATGCGAAGCTCGCCGCCGTGGCGCTTGATGACCTCGTCGCAAACGGCAAGCCCCAAGCCTGTACCGCGCTTGGTGGTGTGACCTTTGTAGAATTTTTTCTTGATGTTCGGAAGATCCTGCGCCGATATACCTGCGCCCGTATCGCTGATGATGGCTGTAACGAACTTATCGTCAGCAGAGATGGATGCGTGTATCGTGCCGCCTGCGGGGGTATGCTTGATAGCGTTGTCAAGAATGTTGACGAAGACCTGCTTTATTCTGTCGCGGTCGCCCCAGATAGCGGGGATATCATCGGCATCAGCATATTGAAGCCGTATTTTTTCGGCACGTGCTTTTTGCATACAGAGAAAAACTGTTTCCTCAAACTCGGAAAGTACTTCAACCTTGCCGAAGGTCATGGCAAGCTTACCTGATTGAAGATGTGAAAAGTCCAAAAGCTCCTCAACCATATGCTTTAAGCGCACCGTTTCGTTTTTTATTATACTGTAACCCTTTTGTATTACAGCTTCGTTTTGCATCTCAGGATCGCTCATTGTTTCGATCCACCCCTGTATGGCTGTTATCGGTGTGCGAAGCTCGTGGGAGATGATGGAGATAAATTCGTTTTCCAACCTGTCTGTTTCGGCAAGCGCCTTAGCCATGTTATTGATTGTGGCGGAAAGCTCGCCTATTTCGTCGTTGTACTGCTTATCAATTCGTACGTCAAGCTTACCCTGGGCGATCTGCTTTGCCGCATCGGAAATGTCCGTTACGGGACGGATAATGGAACGCACGAAATACGTTCCGATAACGACGATTATAAGAAGAATAAGCGCAATAACGGAAACTGACAGCAGAGCAAGCTGAAATATCTGTGTGTCGGCATTGTACACAGAGCAGATAAAGCGCAAAACTATGATGGGTGACGCTGACTCGTCTGTCAGCGTGCGGGAAACAGCCATGACCTTTTCACCTGTCAGATCGTCGTTACCGAGCCAAAATCCGCTTTCCTCCGAAAGGGAAGCTATAAAATCAACGGGTGTGCGCGGAAAGGGCGACACAAAGCCGCTGCTTGAATATAGCATAAGACCGTCAGGCGACAAGACTTGAAACTCCATTCTGTCCTTATCGGAAAAATCCTCGCAAAGTGTTTTTACATTGCTGTAAAATGTTTCGGAGTTTTTCGAAATATATCCGCTTGCAAACTCTGCCGTTACCTCGGCTCTGGAGTAAAGTGAGGAGGTGAGATTGTCATAGACCGTGTTATGTATTATTACGATGAGCGCTATATCTACGGCAATAAGCACGGCGAAGATAGGTAAGAAAACGTTGATTATCCATCTTCGCGTCAGTCTTGATCGGACTGTTCGTTCTGTTCTACCCATTTGTATCCATATCCCCATATCGTTGTTATGATCTGCGGGTCGGCAGGATCGTTTTCTATCTTGACACGCAGTCGGCGGATGTTTACGTCAACTATTTTCAGCTCGCCGTAATAGTCCTTGCCCCAAACGGTGTTGAGGATATCCTCGCGGCTGAGCGCCGTCCCCATATTCTCCATGAAATACTTGATCAGTAAAAGCTCCACCTGTGTAAGCTCGACGGGCTTACCGTTTTTATAAAGCGATCTCGTACGAAGGTCAAGAGTGAAAGGACCTGAAATTATCTCTCCCGTTTCGCCTGCGGGATTTTTTGTGGCAAGCACGCGTCTGTAAAGCACGTCTACGCGTGCAAGCAACTCGGAGGTGGAAAAGGGCTTTGTAACGTAATCGTCGGCTCCGCCTGCAAAGCCTGTCATCTTGTCCGTTTCTTTTGACAACGCGGAAAGCATGATTATACCGCAGGTGCGGCTACGCTCGCGGATACGGCGGCATACTTCGTTGCCGTCAGCGCCCGGAACCATTATATCAAGTATGGCGATGTCTATACCTGGGGTGCGCAAAAATATTTCAATAGCTGTGTCGCCGTTGTCGGCTTCATAGACCGTATAGCCAGCTTTGCGCAGATTTATTACCATAAATTCGCGGAGGGAAGCCTCGTCCTCTAAAATAAGAAGTCTTTTTTGCACTTTTATCGTTCCTTTCTGATTAGTTTTATCGCAATGAGCCGAATGCTATCATATCACAAAGATCATCGGCAGTAACTGCCACAGACCTATAATAGGTCAGGGCTTTTTCGTTTAAGTGTATCCAGAGTGAATTTACGCCGTCCGGCGCAGAAACGCAGTCAGTATATAGCGTGTTTTGTTCCATGGACTGCTCCTTTGTGCCGTAAAACAGCTCGTAAAGCACGGTATCGTATTCTCCTTTAGGTGAAATGCGCCATATTTTTCCGCCGTCGGAGCTATATACGTCGAAGCTTTCGGCAAACGCCGATTCAGTTGTGTTTTTACCTAAGGGGTAGGCGAGGGTATATTCCATGGCGGAATTATATAAAACGGAGCTTTTTTTCAAAAGACCTTTTTCGCCGTTGTAGGAATTCCATTCAACGAGCCATACCGTGTCGGAAAGAGCTGTTTCAGCATCGCCTGAAAAACGCTTGACGGTGGGGATATCTGTTATACCGTCACTGTCAAAATCCATAGGCAGTATGTAAAACTGATTGTGCGTTGTTACTGCATAGCCCTTGTCCTCGTCGAAAAAGGGATTTATGAGTGACGAGCCGTTCCAAAGAATCATTTCCGTCGTACCACCGTTAGAGCCTTTCAGGGTACTGCAGAAAACGGCAGGCTTATTGACGGAGGCAATGCCTGCGAAAAGACTTGTAAAACGGACGATGTTGCCGTCTATCTTTACGGAAGATACGAGCTGGGCTGTTTGCTGTTCCGTTCGTGAGATAAGATTTCCCGTGGCAGACATGGACGATGTATCGTGCGAGATGTAAAATACGTCCGGCGAGCCGTCGGAGGTTATATCGGAAACGATAAGATGAGTGTACTGTCCCGAAACTAAGGCGCGTATGCTTGTTTCGAAGGAATAAACGGTGAAGGCGTACTGCGTCATCTCGTTGGATTTGAATCCTGCAAGAAGCTCGGGCTTGCCGTCGTCGTTGAAATCCACAAATTCCGTAATATGAAAATCGGCACCGTCGATGGCAAAGGAGCTTGCAAGAAGCCAGCCTGTTTGTGTTTCACTTAAAACGGCTACGTTGAGAACATCCTTTTTTGCGGGTGTGCGGAAAAAGGCAACTATCTCATCCTTGCCGTCGTCTGTAAGGTCAATGGAGCGCACCGCCGAGGTGTGCTCACCTGCTACGGAATAAACGAGAGAATATCCCGTCGGCAAAAGCTCGTCCAAGGCGTTTTTGATCTGCTGCTGACTGCCGAGCAAAGCAGGCGGCGACATGATATCGGAAGAGCTGAAGGAGCAAGAGGAGATAAAAAACATGGAAAAAGCTAAAAACACAGCAATAATTGCTTTTGTGCCAACGGATTTTTTCCGATATTCATTTGAGCTGAAAAACACTTTTGCCGCCTCCTTTTTATATAATATAACTATTGTATCACTTTTCGATGAATTTTTCAATAAATATATAACAAAAATATAAAATAATATTGCGGCAAATTCGTATTTGTGTTATACTATGAACAGAATATCGAAAAAAGGAGTGTTTTTTTGAAAACGCTTTATTTGAGTGACCTTGACGGAACGCTTTTGCAGCCCGATGAAAGCGTATCGCAGTTTTCCGTGGATACGCTCAACAGGCTCATAGAAAGCGGCGTTAGTTTTTCCTTTGCGTCCGCTCGCTCAAACGCTTCGGCACTGAAGATCACACAAAAGCTTAATCTGAATATGCCCGTAATTATGCTGAACGGAGTTTTGATCTACGATTGCGGTACAAAAAAGTTTTTAAAGGTGGAATACATACCGCAAAAGGCCGTTCAGCTTGTTTGCGAAGCAATGAAAAAATGCGGTATCAACGGATTTTTGTATTCCTTTGAGGATGAAAAAATCGTTGCTCATTATGAACAGCTTGATACGGAAGAGCTTTTGGACGTCAAAAAAGACAGAACGGAAAAATACAATAAAAAATTCGTTCAAGTGAATGATTTTTCCGAAGTATACAGTAAACCAAATGTGTATTTTTCCATAATCGCTTTGAAGGAAAAGCTGGACGTTTTACATGAGATGCTGTCCAAGGAAAAGGAGCTCTCGTTGGCGTATTATGCGGACGTATATCACCCTGGTGTATGGTATCTTGAGGTGTTTTCCTCGAAGGCGTCAAAGTTCTACGGCGCACAGTTTATCCGCGAGTATATCAAGGCTGACAAGGTAGTTGGTTTTGGTGATAATTTCAACGATATGCCCCTTAAAAAAGCGGTTGATATGTTTTGTGCAGTGGGAAATGCATTGCCGGAAATAAAGGAGCTTGCCGACGTCGTTATAGGCAAAAATACGGAGGACGGCGTTGCTCGGTATATTGCCGAACAGGAACAAAAGTGATTTTTTACGAAATTGAAAGTTAAGGAAAGGAAATGATAAATATGAAAGAAAATGCTTTTCGCACAGCGGATATTCTTATTCCAAAGGATGCGGATATGACAAAATGGAGCGTCGTAGCTTGCGACCAGTATACGTCGGAGCCTGCTTATTGGGAAAAGGCGGCGCAGGTAGTTGGTGATGAACCGTCCACCTTACACATGATATTCCCTGAGGCTTACCTTGAAAATGAGCCTGAAAAGCGCATTAAAGCAATAAATGAAAAAATGACGGAGTATGCAGACGGCGGCGTTTTTAAAACGCTTGCTGACAGCTTTGTTTACGTTGAACGCACACAGCAGAACGGCAAGGTGCGTCGCGGTCTCGTCGGTGCGGTAGACCTTATGCAGTACGATTACAACAAGGGTTCAGGCTCTGCTGTTCGTGCAACGGAGGGCACCGTTCTTGACAGACTTCCGCCCCGTATAAAAATACGTATAGATGCACCTTTGGAGCTTCCGCACATAATGCTTCTTATCGACGATCCTGCAAAGAAGGTCATCGAGTCCCTTGACGACAAAAAGAAGTCCATGGAAAAGGTATATGATTTTGAACTTATGGCAGGCGGCGGTCATATCCGCGGCTGGCGCGTATGCGGAGATGCTGCTGATGAAATAATGGCACTTTTGGACGAGAATATCAGCGAAAGTGCCTTTGCGGAAAGATACGGATGCCCCGAAAAGCCTGTTTTGGCTTACGCTGTGGGCGACGGAAACCATTCTCTCGCAACAGCTCGCGAGTGCTTTTTGAAGCTTACGGCAGGTATGAGTGAGCAGGAACGATTGGCTCACCCCGCACGATTTGCATTGGCGGAGCTTGTAAATCTGCATGACGATTCCCTTGAATTTGAGCCTATCCATCGCGTTGTTTTTGGTGTTGACGCAGACAAGATGCTCAAGGAGATAAAGAGTTTTTACGAAACGGCTGAAATTTACGAAGAAAATTACAGCGGCGAGAAAGTAAGAGGTCAAACCTTTAAATATGTATATAAGGGCGGAGCCGGCACAGTTGTTATCCCCGCATCGCCTTACACCATCGAAGCAGGTACGCTTCAGGCTTTTATCGACAAGTATATTGCCGAAAACGGCGGAACGGTGGACTATATTCACGGCGATGACGTTACGGTCCGACTTGGAAGCGAAGATGGAAATATAGGCTTTTTGCTCGCACCGATGGCAAAATCAGACCTTTTCAAAACGGTTATTTTCGATGGCGCTTTGCCGAGAAAGACCTTCTCCATGGGTGAAGCTCACGACAAGAGATTTTATCTCGAATGCAGAAAAATAAGATAAGGCAAGAGATTTCATCTTACAATAAAAAAATTTATATGATGAATTTTGCAAAACCTCTTTACAAATTCAAAAAAAAGGTATATAATTATAAGCAAGGGTCGGATGTACATAAATTTAACCGAGCGTAAAATAGTTTCGGATACCTCGAAAGAAGGTGTTGCCAAGTGAAATATCTCTCTTTTAAATTGGATTATGTTCCGCAGTTGCAATTTTCCCATTCGTTCGCAATATATAATTACAGAATGCCGCTGTATTGTCCAGGAGTGCTCGAGCTCAGCTATATTGAAAAGGGCTCAGTCATGCTTGAAAGGGAAGACGGAATGAGCTTTGTTTCGGAGGAAGGAATGATATCGCCTGTTCTTCTTGACAGCCGATATGTTTGCTCCGCAGTAAATCCCGATGAGCTGCATCAGCATTCTACCGTCGGAATAAGATTGCAAACGGAATGCAAGCTGATAAATCTTGAGGATATGCCTGCAGAACAGCTTTTTACGGGAGAAATATTCGATACGAAGGATAACGTAATTTTACCGCTTGAATACCCCATACGACCGACAACAAGCGAAGCGTTTTCGCTGATAAAAAAGATAGTTTATGAAAGCACAGTGCGTGACAGCGCGTCTGCCGCGATGACAGGCGGCATGGTAATGCAACTTTTGGCGACGCTTTCCCGCGAAACTATAAAATCTGCTTTCAACAGAAGGATAATGAATGCATCGCCCGGAAATTATCTTTACAGCCGCAAGGTCATACAGTATCTTAGCGAAAATTATCAGCATGATGTTGACGTAAACGCTGTTGCGGAGGAAATGAACGTTAGCTCTAATTACCTTTCAGGCGTGTTTAAAAAAACGACAGGCATGACTATCATAAGCTACCTCAACAGAATCCGTGTTGAAAAAGCAAAAGAGCTTCTACTGCGCGGAGGACTTAATTTGCATCAGATAGGTGAAATGGTTGGAATTCCCGATGAAAACTATCTGAGCAGACTTTTCAGTAAATACGAGGGCGTAAGTCCTCGAAAATACAGATCAACTTTTTTCAGATAAGGAGTAATTAACTATGTCAAACATTCCTAAGGAAGCAAAAGCGGCTGTTCTCGTTGGTTACAATGAGCCGTTTGAAATCAGAACTTATCCCGTAACAAAGCCGAAGGCAGGCTCTGCTCTCGTTGAGCTTATCGCAAGCGGCATATGCGGAACGGATATTCATATCCATCGCGGCAAGCTTGGTATCGTACCTCCCAAGGTAATCGGACATGAATTCATCGGTAAGGTTGTTGATATTGCCGAGGATGATGCTAAAAAGTGCAACATCAATGTTGGCGATAACGTTATAATCAGCATCGCTTGCCCCTGCGGCGAGTGCCTTCTTTGCAAAAACGGCGACGACGCAAACTGCGTAAACATGGGCGTTACAAACGGCGGTGATCCCGAAGAGCTTCCTCACTTCCACGGCGGCTTCTGCGAATATACATACGCACCGATACAGAATATGGTAAAGCTTGATGAAAGCCTTGACCCGCGCGTTCCCGCTATCTTCCCCTGCCCGGGCCCCACAGCTATCCATGCTTTCAAGCTTGCTGAGCAGGCAAACTGCCATATCGAAAAGGCTACAACAGCTGTCGTTATGGGTCTTGGCCCCGTTGGCACATTCGCTCTTATTTATCTTGCATCTCTCGGCATTAAAAATATTATTGCTATCACAAAGGGTAAGAACGATCAGAGAGAACAGATGGCTGCAGATTTCGGCGCAACAAAGGTATTCAATACTGACGTTGTCAGCGAAGACGATGTAAAGCAGTATGTGCTTGATATTACAGGTGGTCTTGGTGCAGACGTTGTTTTCGAAGCTTCCGGCGCTCCCTCTGCCGTACCGTTTGAAATGGATCTTCTCCGCAACCGCGGTGTATATCTTGTGCCCGGTCAGTATTCCGCTTCCGGCGGTATCGAGATCCAGCCGCAGGTCATCACCTTCAAGGCTCTTCACATTATCGGCTCTTCTCAGTATTCAATGTGTGACGTTAAATCTTACATCGATTTCCTTATTGCAAATCCCCAGCTCCATGAAAAGATGCTTGCTCTCGGCACGTTCTACAAGGTAGAGGATATCAACAAGGCATACGAAGACATCGCAAAGGGTCTTAACGTAAAATCAGTACTTGTTAAATAAGTAATTCAGCAAATTTAACGCAAGCTCTCCGTTTTTTCGGAGAGCTTGTTTTTTGTTGTAATACATTCCTACTTAGGGAAAACTGTTTCTTTGGTTTAGCAATTTTAGTAGAAATCCGTAGTTGTAAAAAGTGGTGGACGCTTAAAGGAAAAAATAAAATATATATTGCCTTCCCTTGACTTAACTTACAAAATGGTATACAATTATAATACACGAGAAAGCGGAGGATGCTATGGATATAGGAATTTGCACGACGGATTTTAAAGCGATGCCTTTACAGTCGCTTTTTAACTGCATACGAGGGATGGGCTTTAGCCATGTTCAGCTTTCCTTTGCGGATATAGCGGAGTTTGATTTTATGCCGACGGGTAAGCATGAATTTCCCGACTGTAGCAACGTGTCTGTTTCACTTTTGGACAGTATTGCCGTCTGCAGCCGACAGCTTTCCCTTCCCATAATTGCTGTGAATGGCACGTTCAACATGGCACATCCTGACAAAGCTGTACGTGACGAAGGTGTTCGCCGCTTTGCAAGCTTTGCCGATGCTGTTTCACATATCGGTGTGAAATGTATCACGCTTTGCAGCGGCACGAGAAATAGCGAGCATTTATGGTCGTATCACTGCGAGAACGGTTGCGACAGCGCGTGGCGAGATATGTTTGACACGTTTGAAAAAGTTTTACCAATAGCGGAAAAACACAAAATAACGCTTGCCGTTGAAACGGAAGCGTCGAATATAATAAATACGGCAGAAAAAGCGCGCAAGCTGATGGACACGCTTTCGTCGCCGTACGTAAAAATGATACTTGATGCGGCAAACCTTTTTCAAAAGGGTACGGCGCACAAAGAAAATGTGGAAAAGACGATGACGGAGGCTTTTGAGATACTGGGTAAGGATATCGTTATCGCTCACGGCAAGGATATTCGCGAGAGCGACGGAATAGATTTTTGCGGTGCAGGCGAGGGAATAGTCGATTTTCCGCTGTTTTTCCGACTTTTAAAAAAGTATGGTTGTAATTTTGGTATGACGCTTCACAGCATATACGACACGGCAAAAATGCCTTCCGCCATTGAATTTATAAGAGGCTGTGCGGTATGATGACTGAAATTTCCGTAAGGGCGCTTGTTGAGTTTATTTGCAGATGCGGTGATATTGACAGCACGCGCGTTTCGAAGGGCGATATGCAGCTTGGCACTCAGATACACCGTATGCTGCAAAAGCAAGCAGGAGAGAGCTATCGCGCCGAGGTGCGATTGGAGCATACCTTCACATACGGCGACATAAATATACGTGTGCGCGGTATTGCTGACGGCATTGACGGCGAAGGCGAAGACACAGTTATAGAAGAGATAAAAACTACTGCCGCATCGGTGGACGATATAACGGATGAAAACAAGGTGCATTGGGCTCAGGGGATGTTTTACGCATATATTTACGCGCAGCAAAACGGCTTGAGCCTTATTTCAGTGCGACTGCTTTACTGCAACAGCGAAACGTACAAAACGAAAAGCTTTCAGCGCAGGTTTTCTCTTGATGAGCTTGCGGAATTTACGGATAAAATTTGCCGTGATTACGCGCGCTTTGCGGAAATGGAGCAGAAGCATAAAGAAAAAAGAAATGACGCTCTTTTAAAAGCGGCGTTTCCTTTTCCTTCGTTTCGAAAGGGGCAAAGAGAGCTGGCAGGAAGCGTGTATACTGCTGTCCGCGACAAGAAAACCATACTTATTCAGGCGCCGACGGGAATAGGCAAAACTGCATCCACCATGTTTCCTGCGCTGAAGGCAATGGGTGAGGGAAAATGTGAAAAGCTGTTTTATCTTACGGCGAAAACAGTTTCGCGCACCGTGGCTGAAAACACGTTTTTACGTATCCGTGACAGCTTGAGCTATGAAGATGACATATCGGCGCAATTTGAGGACTCTTTGCGCCCGTTTGGTGTCCCGCTTTCGTGTATAACCATAACGGCAAAGGATAAAACGTGTATTTTTGACAAAAGCAACTGTGACCCTGCAGTTTGTCCGAGGGCTAAGGGACATTTTGACAGAATAAACGGTGCTATTGCAGATGCGGCGGCGAACGAGACGTATTTTTGCCGCGAAACGGTGGAAGCGTATGCGCAAAAGCATTGCGTTTGCCCCTTTGAGTTTTCCCTTGACCTTTCGGAGCGTTGTGATATAGTGATATGCGATTGTAACTATGTTTTCGATCCGCAAGCTCACCTGAAACGATATTTTGACGACGATGCAAAAGGCTATTCCGTTCTTGTTGACGAGGCACATAATTTTCCTGAGCGTGCCCGAGAAATGTTCAGCGCTGAGGTAACGAAGGAAATGTTCACGCCCTTTGTCCGTATTTTGAAGCCGCACGCAAAACAGCTTTCAAAGGCGTTTTCGGCGGTGAACAGTTGGTTTGTAAATAAGCGACATGAGCTTGGCGACGGCGGCGATATTGTAACGGCTGTACCTGACAGCGAGCTTTGCTCGTGCATGGAACGGCTTTCCTTTGCGCTGTCCGATTTCTTTGAAAGCTCCCGCGATGAGCAAATTAAATCACAGCTTTTGGATACTTTTTTCGCTGTGCGCACATTTATGCTCGTGCTTGAGCTGTATAGCGACAGGTACGTCACACATACGAGAATGCGAAACGGCACGGTTTGCGTGACTCTGTATTGCGTTGACCCGTCGGAGAATATTTCCCGTGTGTGCGGAGGGCTTGGCGGTACGGTGTTTTTCTCCGCAACGCTTTTGCCTGCCGATTATTTCAGGCAGATGCTTACAACGGAGCAGGTGGATTTTTACAGGTTTGCCTCGCCATTTCCGAAGGATAATCTTTGCTTGCTTGTGGCAGACGATGTTTCAGCAAGGTACAAGGACAGACAGCGATCATTCAGACGGATAATTGATTATATTCATACGGCAATATCTTGCCGAAGGGGCAATTATATGGTGTTTTTTCCGTCCTTTGAATATATGAACGAGGTGGCAGAGCAATTTCGGTTGGCGTATCCCGATGTGTATACGGTGACACAAAATTCAGGAATGTCGGAGCGGGAGCGCGAACAGTTTCTCGCTCAATTTGAAAATGAGCCGACACAGACAATGGTGGCTTTTGTTGTGCTGGGCGGAATTTTTGCCGAGTCAATTGACCTTACAGGCGAAAGGCTTTCAGGTGCTGTTATAGTTTCACCCGGATTGCCGCAGCTTTGTACGGAGCGCGATATTATCCGCGATCATTTCGACGAGCGTGGCGATAGCGGATTTAAAAATGCGTATATGTATCCCGGAATGAACCGCGTGCTTCAAGCGGCAGGGCGCGTTATACGAACGGAATACGATTGCGGCTTCGTTTTGCTTTTGGATGATAGGTTTGCATCTCGTGAATATACAAGGACGTTTCCTCCTGAGTGGCATCACGGACTTATTGTTCACAACGTGGAAATGGCAAAAAAACTGCTCGATGAGTTTTGGCGCAAAGACATGGAATAGGGAATAAATTTGCAAATAATTGGTTAATTTGAACAAATAAAACGCACAAAGTTTGTTAAAAACGACATATTGACAAAAAGACGAATATGGTTTATAATATAGACGTAACAAACGATAAGTCGTTTCATTAGAACTCTATATAACATTAGTCTCAATGAAAGAGGTGAGTCCAATGTACGAGGAAGTACAAATTGAATACAAAGAGAGAACGGAGAATTGACGCCACAGAATGTCTGCTTTGATATATGTCGGATATAGCTATGGAAATACGGTCGGTTTCAGCAGACAACCGATGAGTAAGTTACTTTTAAAACCGTTCTCTCTTTGTATTTTATATTGATAATAAAAGGCGCATAAGCATTGCTTATGCGCCTTGTTGTATAAGAAAACCACGCGATAGTCGCGTGGTAGAAAAAAGGTTAACCGGTGAGCAAAAATCCTCCGTTTGTGGTAAAAAGGAAAAGACCTGCCAGTCAAAAC
>SVND01000045.1 GCA_015067075.1 Oscillospiraceae bacterium | reverse complement strand
GGTTTTGCTTTAGGCTTCCTTCAGACTCCGCCTCACAACGGACGCCCTTGCCCTTAGCTAACAGTTCCTACTGCCAAGTCTGTAGTGGACTTTCACCACCAAGTAATAACGCATGCCGAGCGCACCATGAAGGCAGCTGTAAAAGGAAGATCCTTTTACAGCTGCTCTTTTATCTGTAATATTTTCCTGAGCTTTTTAAATAGTTTATGCAATCGCTTACCCAGTCGGTTTGTATAATGTCGTAGCCTTTATCCGCAAGCCAGCCCCAACCGTTATCCGGGTCTCCAAGCATGGAGCAGTTATCGTCATGCCCTGCAACAAGAGGTCTTTTAAGGTTGAACAAAAGTGAGTTTACCCAAATTACCTTGCGGTTTTTGTGCATACTCTCTATGTACTCCTCACTTGTTACGGGAACGTCTTCGTTTGCAAACACTACCTCGCTTCCTACGTAGTTGATGTTCCTGTTTTTGCATACATCCATAGCGGTATCAACTTCGTAGCTTACGGCAAGGAACGGAATATCCGGTGCAAGCTCCTCAGTCATATCGTATACCTCAATATTCTTTACCTCGCCCTTTAAGATTATCTGCTCCTCAATTCCATGCCTTCTGATGGTGCTAACAAGCTCCGGAAAGCAGGAATATGCTTTATCGGTATTAATATAACAGCGCCCTTTGAATGCCTCGAACACGTCATCAAGAGACGGTATGGGTAATCCCGACGCCGCATTGCGCAAGCCTTCTATTTCGCTGTTTGTCATTTTTCTTACGTCGCAATCCTTGCCAAGCATTTTTTTCTCTGTTCCCGGGTGGAAAACGTACAATTTTCCCTCTGCCGACTTTGCCACGTCCAGCTCTATTATCTGCGCACCCGCTTTCAGCGCTGTCTCGAAGCCCATCATGGAATTAAAGGTTATAATGCCATTGTTGTATCCTCCGTGGGCAGTAATCAACATGTTTTTTCTTGAATAATCAAACAAATTTTCCATACTCCACCTCCAACTATATTATGTAATATGCTACCACAGCGTTGCGCAAAAATCAACACCATATCATTTTTTCTCCAGATGTAACAGCAATCCCTATTGACAAAAGAAAAGGCAGCTTATATAATACGGGTATATTTTGCGTGGGGGAGAAAAACATGAAACTGAAAATAATAGGTTTTAACATACGTTGCTGTAACGACAAGAACGGCAACTCAGTTGCGGAACGCGCACCGAGATTATATGAGGTTACAAAGCCTTATGATGCCGACCTTTTCGGTATACAGGAGTTTACCCCATTGTGGGAAGAGCATTTTGAAAAGTATTTTTCCGCCGATTACGATATCTTTCATAAATACAGGGATTCTGTAGGACACAGAGAAGGCGCGCCAATCCTTTGGAAAAAAGACAAATTCGAATGCTTGAAAAACGGTTATTTTTGGCTCTCCGACACACCGGAGACCGAATCCAAAGGCTGGGATGTCAGCGGCTACAAAAGAATTTGCGAATACGTTGTACTTAAAGAAAAGGGCAGCGGTAAAGAATTTGCATTTTTCAACACCCACTTTGGATTTGGTGATGATTGCCAGACCAAAAGTGTAGCTCTTATCCATTCGGTCGCGGAACAATTCGGTGACATACCCATGTTTATTACGGGAGACTTTAATATGTCCCCAAGCTCGGTAGCATACGGCGAAATGGTAAAGGTGTTTACCGACGTAAACGACGCTACGGCAAAAGACGTAAGACCAACTTACCACAATTATGCCCCCCAAGAATATACGGGCACAGGATACTCCAAGGGACATATAGACTTTTGCTTTGCAAATAAAAACGTCACTCCGGTCAGCCACGAACGAATCGACGGTTCTGTTAACGGAAAATACCCCTCCGACCATTACGGAATTTACGTAGAGCTTGATATTTAACTTTTTTTATAACCGAAAACATATAAAAAGCAATATTACGGGCGTTGTGTAGCGGTAACACAACGCCCATTCTTTTTTTATATTTATATTAGTCAGATATTCCGCAAATATGCTTTGCATCGTTAAACAGTTCTATTTTGGGATACACAAGCTTACCTATCTCGTTGGGAAGCTCCACTATGGTGACCGAGGTAAAATCTATATGAAATGCACCGCAGAACTGTGGAAAAGGGATGTTCAGCAAATGCGACAGTGCAGCAGAAGAAGAACCGCCGTGGCTGAACATAGCGACGGTCTTGTACGTATCCGCTCCGCTTACACGGTAGTAATCTCCCTCACGGTTATATCCAAGCTCGGCAAGCCATCCGTCAAGCCCCTGCACTACGGTATCATAGCAACTGACCGCCTTGCTTTTTGAATAAGGCTCTACCTCCTGCCAGTTCCTTTCAAGGATGCTTTTTCCCTCAGATGCGCGTATATCGGCAACAAGCCATGGGTGACCGTTTGCAACAATAGGCTCCTCATCTATCGACGCCCAGCTTATCTCGCGCATAAAATCACATGGGATCACCTGCACATTCAAAAGCCCGGCTGTATACTCAGCGGTTTGAAGAGCTCTTCCCTTGGTAGAAGAATAAATACGCTCTATACCGCAGTCTTTCAGCCTTATGGCGGCAGCTGCCGCCTGCTTTTTTCCAAGCTCGGTAAGGGAATCGGTTTTATAATCCGGATGACCGTGACGAACAAAATATATCTTCATATCCAAACACCTGCACTTTCACAGGTATTGTATCACGAATATCTATATCCCGTCAAGAATTGTGCGTACATAAGTTACAGCTTGTTTTCTTCTTCAACTCTTATCAAAGTAGTTGGTTTATTGGTTTTCTCTGTATATTTTATAGTGTGTTCAGTTCCCTTCGAATAACCGTCCCATACTATCAAAACCGCATCTGCCATATTAACCATTTGTTCGTTCCTTATTAGCGGAGCCATTCTTCCGTAAATATCGTAAAAGCACAGTATTGTATTTCAATATGTAAAGGACGAAGAATTGTTAAGATTCCTCGTCCTTTTTCTTGATAAGTGCTGCTTTTAATATATTACCCACAGCGGTTCTTTACCTTGTATCATAAAGCAGTTCGGGCTGTGAATGCGCTTTCATTTAAGGGTTAAAGCATCAATTATATTATGCAAAGAGTTTACCTTGAAGTCAACTTTAAGATCCGGGTAGAAACTCTCGGCGTCTATCAATATTCCCGCCATTCCCGCGTTTTTGCCCGCAAGAACGTCTATATCCCTGTCGCCTATCATGACCGAGCGGGAAATATCCATAGCGTTTCTTTGCGCAAGTGCCAAAAGCGCGTCGGGGGCAGGCTTCCTCGGATAAATTTTATCTCCAAGCATAAAATCGGCAAAGTAATTCTCAATTCCCCATCTTTTTACGTTACAAAGAACTACCTCCCCGCTGTGAGAATAAACGTAGCTCTTTCCGCCATTATCTTTAATAAACCCAAGAAGCTCAACAGTTCCGCTTATCATTTCCGCTTCCTCGGCAAGCAGCTCCTTAGAAAGCTTTCCAAACTCCGCATAGGCAGCATCTCGCTGCTCTCCGAATTGCAAAGTATCAAAAAGACGTACGGTGCTATACTTCTTTAAAAGATAATAGACCTGCGCTTTGTCTGCAGGAACGCCGTACTTTTCGGCGACGGTCATTGCCGCTTTTACAAAGGATGCATAACTATCGGAAAGTGTTCCGTCAAAATCAAATATAAAATGATCGTATTTCAACATGATATTATTATACCGTTCAATTACTTTACACGTTCGGGAGTCATTCCGTTAAAGATGGAATTTGCGTTGCAAACAAAATCGTCAAAGGTAAGGTCGCGACTGCGGGCAAGTGTTTTTGGAGGTCTCAGTCCAAGCTCATACAGCCACACACCGTTATAACCGACATTTTTCAATGCATCATACAGCGCCGTCCAATCCACAGATCCCTCGCCGGGAAGCCAATGCTTTTCGTTTGTAAAGTCATAATCGGATACGTGCGTGGTTATGATCTTCTTCCCAAGCTTATCAATAAAATTCAGATTTGTATCGGATAAAAGGTGATTGGTGTCAAAGCACACGCGGAGCTTATCATTTGCGGATATCAGCCTGAGTATTTCATCCGCCGTGTTGCCGAGGCAGGTTCTGGGAAGATCTTCAACCGCTATAACAGCACCGTGCCTGTGCGCCAGCTCCGCAAGGTGATCGAGGGTCTGCATGGAATATTTAATACGTTCTTCCCTCTCCTCCGCCGCTATAGGCTCTCCGCTGGGATGAACAATAAATTTGTTTATTCCTATATCGGCAGCCTTTTCTATCATATCCGTATAACGCTTCACCGCGTTGTCGCGAAGCTCCTTGTTCAAGGAAGAAACGTCTATCTCGCTGAAGGGAGAAAAAGGCAAATGGTATGACCAAAGCTCAATATTGTAACGCTCGGAAAGCTCTTTAACTTCCTTAAAGTTAATAGAAGCGTGCTTATCTGCCGCCATAGATATCTCAATTGCGGAAATTCCGCTTTGCGCTAATTTTATGAAATTTTCTTCCGTAAGGGGAAAGCCGCAGGATGACATTCCAATTCTGTACATAACCGATGCTACCTCTCTTCATACGTGTTATATTGCAAGACGCGTGCCAAGGCTCAACAGAGCCGCTTACAGCACTATATATGATATCACACCCACAAACTGAGCGCAACTTTGTTTTTAAGATAAACAGACCAAAATACGGCACACGGTTTTGCGCAACCTTAAATTGACTCAGGCAGTTTCATCTCCAAAAGTTTTTGGGCTTTGAATAAACCGTTTGATTCTTGGATGGAAACACATAAAAACCATAAGCGGAAGCGATAAAGCACTTCCTACAGAAAAAACAATATACAAGGGAAAGAATTCCCCCAGAAAACCGTATATTACGGCAGACAACGCGGACCCGCCCACGCCGGCAGCTCTGAATACGCCAAGTATTCCGCTTCTGTTTTTTTCGGGCAAAGCTAACGTCATGTTTGCGTTAAAGATAGTATTTCCCATGCTGTTAAAAAAGCCGAACGCAAATGCGAATACACACGTAAAAACAAAATTACGCGAAAAAAACGCAGCTATCATACAAGGAACAGACATTGCAAAACCGATACTCATAAACCAAAACTGTGTTTTGGGCTTTAACTTTACGATGCCAAATATCAATACTGCAGATAAGCATGCAGTAGAATATATGGAGATCAAATAACCGTACATATCAACGGAGAAGCCTTTTTCCATACAAAAAGGAAGCATAAGAGCCAACGTGCCTGCGCCAAGCAGGTTGATGAGCAAGGAACACGGCGTAAATATACGCAAGCATTCGTCCGAAATAATAGTTTTCGCGGCAGCAAGCGAATCTGTAAGTGTTCCCTTTAACGTAACCGCTTCTTTTTGCTGAACGGTTTTAGGAACGTGAACAAAAAGCGCTGTGCAAGCGGAATAGAGATTACTTATACCGTTGATGACCACAATCAGCGGAACGCCGAAAAGCGCGACCATTGCGCCGCTGAAAGCGGAGCCGCCAAGGTCGATAAGAGAGGATATACCGGCATGTATAGATTGCCCGCGCACCATATCGTCGCGGGGGATAATATCTATCATTACGGTATTGATCGCCGGAGAATAGAATACACTGCCGAATGCCGCGATAAATGCTGCCGCAAGCACTATGGGAACGTTTAACTTATTGAGATATGCAAGCGCACCGACAGCCAGCATTATTACAGCTTGCACAGTGTCAATTAAAACGATAAGCCATTTTCGGTTGCATTTATCCACTATACTGCCGCAAAACGGAGAAAAAAACATGGTAACAAACATTGAGACAGAGGACATGATACCCATCAGCGCGCTTGACCCCGTTGTTTGATATACCCAATAGCCTATTGCTATGCTGTACATCACGTCGCCGATGGTGCTGACCGCATTTCCCTGCAGCAGCAAGGCAAAATCTCTGTTCCATAGCTTTTTTTGCATCCTATCACCGCCTTTTCGGTTTGATTTTATCACGTATCCTACGGTGTTGCAACAAAAAAGAGCCTAAGGGTAAGTTTGAATACGTAAAAGGCAATATACAAAAACGAGGTGCAATACTCGGATATCAAGTGAAAATAACAACTCAAAAAGCCGATCCGTCGGTATCGGCTTTTTCTATTGCAGTATGCTTTTTGGGCGTTCGTCATATACGCAGCGCATATAATCCACTGACCGCGAACATGGCTTTCTGCTTTTTTCGACCTTCTCACAAATCAATACACTTTAATGGGATAACGGTTTTCTTCTTCCCTGTCTACGTGCTGCTTTGGGTTCCCGCTGTTTATCAGAGTCACGTCAAAATGCTGGGCAGACTCGTCTCTGTAAATGTGGAGATAAATGCCACCCAAAAAGCAACAGGACTCTATGCGGGTAAGAATATGCAGATCGGCAGTTGCAAGATTTTGCAGAAAAAGCGCACGGTCGCTGTCTTCGCTGCTCAAAAACAGGCAATGCTTGAAGATCAGGCTTGGGGAGTTTTCCGGATCTTTTCTGCCGTCTTCGTGGGTATAAAATGCAGGCTGGTTGCCACCTGCAAATTGGAAGGTGCAATCTTCAAATTCAAATTTTGTTCCCTGAGCCATGCCGTTTCCCACGGTTTTATTAAAGCCCAAACGTTTTCCGTCCTTTATGTCGCTCATTTCATATACGCAACGAACGTGCTTGTACGTATGGCTTGTATTCTGATTGGCGTTATGTCCGTCGTCATGTATGCAATATCTGCCGTTTTTACAACGTATCTCTATATTCTCAATATGGCAAGCGCCAACGATATTCAAGGGTGACCAGGTACGGCTCTCGCCGTAGGTTATCTCATCGGGGGAGGGACAGAAGGTCAGCACTACGTTGCCGATACCGATAAGATTGGTATTCAAAGGAAGAAAAACGTTATACGTAAAATAGTCGGGAGATTTTACGTCATCGGGGGGAGACGGAACGTTTGCCTCTTTATACTCACGGAAAATATCGTATACTCCGGCATCTATATAGACGGTTTTGGGAGAAGAGTCACTTGCCAGATCCAAAAACAATCGGGTTATGCTTTTATATTCACGTGTGGGACCTACGTAATACACTTTATCGGTCAAAATAGGTTGCATATACATATTCCTTTCCTTGTTTTATAATGAGTGCGGCGCGTTATAATGGCATTACCTTTTTCCGGTAACAACGCAACGCCAAGCTTATCTGCTTCCCTTTCATGGTAGCACGTTTTTTTATGGATTGCAACAAGTTGAATAAAATAATGTATACTCTTGATATCGGTTCGGTTTGTGTGGTAAAATACAGAAAAGAATACAGAAAGGTCATAAAAATGGATAAACTTGAAGTTCTTCGCAGTAAAACAAGCTTTATATGTGATATGGACGGCGTTATATATCACGGCAACAAGCTTATTCCTCACGTAAAGGAATTTATAGATTGGTTGGAAAAGAATAATAAAAACTACCTTTTTCTGACCAACGGCTCAGGCCGCTCACCAAGGGAGCTTGCTCAAAAGCTGGAAAGAATGGGGCTTCACGTAGATCAGGAGCATTTTTACACCAGTGCTCAGGCAACCGCTTCTTTCCTTGCAAGCCAGTGCGAGGGCGGCTCCGCTTACGTTATAGGTGAGCCCGGTCTTACCTACGCTATGTATGAAGCAGGCTTCAGCATGAATGACGTTAACCCCGATTACGTTGTTTTCGGTTCAAGTAAATCCTTAAATTATGAGCAGATAGAAAAAGCGTCGAGACTTATAATGAACGGCGCGAAGCTTATAGGCACTAACAGTGACCTTACCGACCCCTCGGAGGACGGTATAGTTCCAGCTTGCCGAGCCCTTATTGCCCCCATTGAGCTTACCACGGGCAGAAAGGCGTATTACATCGGCAAGCCCAACCCTCTTATGATGCGCCACGCTCTTAAAAAGCTGAACTGCCACAGAACAGATGCCGCGCTGATCGGTGACAGAATGGATACAGACATAATTGCGGGGATCGAGACAGAGATAGACGCAACCGTTCTTGTTCTTTCGGGCGTAACACGGCTTGAGGATCTTGATAAGTTCCCCTACCGCCCGAGATATATTCTTAGAGACATTGGCGTTATTGCGGGAATTGAAGACTAAACCAAACCCAAACGCCTTTCTTTACATTGTACTTTAAACATTATCCTTCACTTCCGGAAACGCCCTTTTCCTCCCACAACCAAAAAATACAAAGCAAATGAATAATAAAGCAAAAGCACTTATGGCAAGTAATTTCCATAAGTGCTTTTGCTTTATTAAGCACTCAAAAAGTCATCCTTCAGTCAAGTTAGAGAATACTTTTTACAGTAATTCTCGGGAGATATACCAAATCTGTTTTTAAAGGCTTTGCTGAAAGCATACACCGAAGCATAGTTGAGCATTTCGGCTATTTCACTCATTTTCATCTTTTTTTCAAGCACCAGAAGACGGGCTATTTCAAGTTTTTTATGGCGGTAATAGTCGGCAAGGGTATTTGACGTAGTTTTTTTATAGAGGGAAGAAAGATAGCCATAGCTATAGCCCATTACATCTGCAAGCTCTTCAAGTTTTTTTAGAGAGTGGATGTGTGTGTCTATATAGTTCATCATTCTATAGCAAAGGATATCATTTGTGGTTACTATATCGGTAAGCAACCGGGGGGCTCTATCCATAAAATTTCTTATAGAGTACACAAGTATTTGCACAAAAATACACTCAAGCAATTTGGGTGCTGCATATCCCGTACCGTTTATCTCGGAAATCGCATTTCCCACAAGAAAGCTAACGCGCTCATCACAAAAAACTCTGCGCTCCGCGCCGCTGTAATCAAGCATTATTTTTTCAAGCTCCTCGCGCATTTCAGCATTTTCGGTATTAAAGGCGAAAAAGTCGTATTTCAATAGCTTTTCTGCGTCGGACTCAATTTTGTGGGTATCGCATGGAAACGAAAAGTATATATCACCGCGCGACACCTTAACGGGGGTACCGTTTGTGGTTATAACACCACACCCGTCGGTGACTACTGTCAGCTCATAAAGATCTCTGTGGACGTGGGTATCAACCTTAGTTTTACTATTGGAATACAAACGTCCTATCTGGTATAAGGTAATTTCTCCGAATTTCAAAGGAGCTTTGAAAAAACTGTTATCAAAATGGTAGTTTGTATTATTATCCATGTTTTTCCCTCCATGTAAATTATATTGCTTCAGAGCGGTGCGGTCAAGAAAAATGTTAAAAATTCAACACGCTATTTTGCGTCAAATACGCAAAATATAAAAAAATGACAAAATTACACATTGTTTTTTACATTTACACAATGCGGGAGGTATACTATAATTAAAGTAACAAAGCTCTTTGGAGGTAAACAGATCATGAAAAAAACAGTTATTGCTGTTGTCGGCTGCGGACGAATTGCAAACAATGCGCACTTCCCCGCATTTAAAAAAATGGAAAACATCCGCGTAAAGTACGCTTGTGACATCATTGAAGAAAAAGCAAAGACTGTAAAAGAGAAGTTTGATTTTATTGAAAACGTTATTACAGACTATAAGCTTGCGTTGGCCGATGCCGAAGTTGAAGCTGTGTACGTTCTTACGCCAAACTATTCTCACTACACCATTACCATGGATGCGCTTCGCGCCGGAAAGCACGTTTTCTGCGAGAAGCCGATAACGGTTAATTACGAGCTTTCATGCGAAATGGCAGCTGAGGCTGAAAAGCAGGGGAAGATGCTTAACATCGGTGTTTGCAACCGCTATCACAAGTCGGTTGAGATGCTGGAGGAAATGAACCGTCAAGGCAAGTTTGGCAAGCTCTATCACGTTTACTGTTCATTCCGCTCATTCCGTTCTATTCCGGGGCTTGGCGGTGCGTTTACAACAAAATCCCAATCCGGCGGCGGTGTGCTTATAGACTGGGGTGTACATTTTCTTGACCTTATTCTTTATATAATGGGAGGCGCAAAGCTGGAAACCGTTACCTGCGACGCTTACTCGGAAATGGCAAAGGACATGAAGTCATATAAATACAAGTCGATGTGGGCAGAAGACACGGCAGACATCGAAAACGGCATCAACGACGTTGACGATTTTATCAGCGGTCACATCAGAACCGACAAGGCAAGTATTTCTTTCAACGGTGCGTGGGCGCAGAATATTGGCAAACACGATATGTTCATTGACTTTTTGGGCGATAAGGGAGGCGCAAGACTTACATACGGCGGTAAGTTTGAATTCTTCGACGGAAGCACCCTTGAAGCTACCACCCCCGAATATGACATACCCGGAATGTATCGTAGAGAAGATATGGCATTTATTGAGTCAATAAACAGCGGAATAAAGGATAAAAACAACATTGAAAATATTCTTGAAAGCGCAAAGTTGCTTGACTATCTTTACAAGTCTGCCGAGGAAAAGAAGGAGATCAGTTTTAAATGAAGAAGATAGGTTTTGTAGACTATTATATCAGCGAATGGCACGCCAACAACTATCCGGTATGGCTCAAGGAGCTTGATTGCGAATATGAAGTAACGCATGCTTGGGCGGAGCTTAATGTTTCGCCTGTTGATGGACGCACCACCGCTCAATGGTGCGAGGCCTTTGGAGCAGAAGCTTGCAACTCAATTGAAGAATTATGCCAAAAGTGTGATGCGATCGTTATTCTTGCACCTTCAAATCCGGAAAAGCATCTTGAGTATGCCAAAGAAGTTTTGAAGCACAGCAAGCCCACGTACATCGACAAAACTTTTGCACCCAATCTTATCGAGGCACAAGAAATATTTGAAATTGCAAAAAAATACCATACCCCATTTTTCTCAACCTCTGCGCTCCGTTACGCTGACGAGCTTAATGCGATTATGGGAAACAACAATTTTATTATCACAGGCGGAGGCTCGAATTTTCCCGAGTACTGCGTACACATTGCAGAAATGGCTGTAAAATTACTTAACGACAAAATTGAAAATGTAAACGTTGTTTGTCAAGGAAATCAGAAAATATGTAACATTCTCACTCTTGGCGGCAAAAAAGCCACGCTTATTTATGCGCCCAAGCTTCCATACACTGTTGCAAGTGAAAAGGCGGATGGCAGCGCAACATACACAAGAATAACATCTGACTTTTTTAAAAATCTTATTAAAGATATGGTGCTGTTTTTTGAGAACGGCAACGTTTCTTTTGATATTGATGAAACACTTGACGTTATGAGGTTGCGTGACAGATTATTATGATAAACAGCTCCATATAAGCCAAAAACATTTAATTGGAGGAATACATCATGAAATTAGGTGTACTAACAGACTGTTTTAAAGAAGGTGTTGAACGCGGTATAGAGCTTGCGGGCGAGCTTGGATTTAACGGTGTACAGATCTATGCCACAAATGGTGTTTTTTCTGCCGACGGACTTGACAAACACGCGCGAGCGAAATACAAAAAACTGTTAAAGGACAAAAAGCTTGAAATCAGCGCACTTTGCGGTGACATGGGAGGATATGGATATCAAATAGCAGCCGACAATCCCTTAAGGATCGAAAAAACTAAGCGAATAATTGACATTGCAGAGGATTTTGAAACCAAGGTAGTAACAACCCATATCGGTGTTATTCCCTCCGACAAATCCGAGGAACGGTATGCCGTTATGCTTGACGCGCTTACAAAATGCGGTCTTTATGCGCAAACAAGAGGTGTTACATTAGCTATAGAGACAGGGCCCGAAAGCGCAAAGGTGCTGCTTGATTTTATCAACGGCACAAATGGCGGCGTGGGTGTTAATCTCGACCCCGCAAACTTCGTTATGGTAACGGGACAGGATCCCGTTGAGGCAGTAGAGCTGCTTGGCAAGTACATTGTTCACACTCATGTCAAGGACGGCAAGATGCTTATCAAGACAGATCCGAAGATAATATACGATTGCTTTGCTGTAGGTGGAATTGAGGGATTGAACGTTGCTGACTACTTCGAGGAACTCCCTGTAGGAACAGGAGACGTCGACTTCCCTGCTTATCTCGCTGCATTAAAAAAGGTTGGTTATAACGGCTATCTCACCATAGAGCGCGAGGCAGGCGTTGACAGACTTAAAGATATTGCAGGAGCAAAAGCTTATATTGAAAATATAATTAATAATTGATCCCAAATGCTGCCATGCTATCAGAAATTGTACTATTGAGACAAGTATTATCTTGCAATAAAAACAGAAGAGAGAGTAACGCGGTTACAAAATTCCGTGAAGCTCTCTCTTTTTCTGCTTTTCAGTTTAGAGTTATGAGTTATGAGTTATGAGTTTGCTATCGCAAACGTTATGATATGATTGCCTTTGCAATCTTCAACTTGGCGAAGCCAACCATAACGATGCGGAGCATCCCATAACTCATAACTTGCCCGCATGGGCAATCATAGTTTAGCGTGATTGTCCGTTACGGACATCACGCTAAGGCAGACCCTTTTTGTATTCGTCTGTGCTTTTTGCTACAGCGAAAAGAGTATTTGTAAAGATTAACGGACAAAAAAGATGTCACGTTGTTACAATTCCAGTTCTACGTCAAAATACAATATCGTATGTCTGTTATGCTCAATAACAAATTTTATATGGCCGTTTTCGTAAAAGCCGTCGGTATAGGAATACGCGCCGGGAAAGTCTACCAGCGTTGTTTTATATTTCCAGGTTTTCATGTCATCATCGGATATCCAAAGCTGAAGCGGATAACGCTTGGAGGAATTAGGCGTGTGAATAAGCGCGATACTTCCGCCGTCCAGCATAAAGAGCCTTGGCTTGTTGGCGGGGTTTGGGATATCGGTCAGATAAACCTCGCCCCACGTCCTTCCGCCATCCTCAGAATCGCATCGGCACAGCACACCGCCGTTCTCGCGGGGCGTGCCATCCTTATAAAATCCGCCGTGATGCCTCAAAAGCATGGCGATCCTTCCGTCCGAAAGCTCTGCCAGCGTGGGCTCCGACCAGATCCATCCATCCGACATATCCATCCGACACGCCTCGTGCTTTTCATAACGTTTGCCCTGATCTCGGCTTTCAAGCACACCCGACTCGCAGTAAGGCGTTTTGGTGCGCGTAACAACCTTGTCCTCATACTCCCTCATCACCCTATCGTGCTCCTCTTTGGTTACGGGGTAGGTCTGATAAGGTAAAAGAATACGCCCGTTAGAGGTTGTAAGACGTGCCCTCATAAAAGTGTATTCCGGAAAGAATGGGGGAGAGCCGAAATTCTTCCACGTGTAGCCGTTGTCAAAGCTCTTCATCATAAAGCATTTCCAATCAAGAAAGCGGCCGCTGTGCACTGTCAAATATGCGGTGATCTCCTCACCGTCAACGGTAAGCTCCGTGCAGTATACGGCTTGCCCGTCCTCCGGATATATGCTTTCCTTCTTCGACCAGGTCTTGCCCTCGTCCCGGCTGTGAAACACGTATACCCTGTTTTGGGGATCAGGCTCCCTTACTCCGCCGCATTGACATACGCACAGCAGCTCACCGTTTGCTGTTCGCTCCAAAAGCGGCTCGCAGCTCAGCGAGGCGGTAGCTATTTGATGGATAGATATACGTTTTACCATTTTAGCAGGTCCTCCTTTATTTTTTTGCACCCTTTAATAAGCATGTTCAACTCGCTTCCTACGCTGATCATACTGACACCTTGCTCTAAGGAAGAGTGGATCAGTGCGGGGTCGCCCGTGATGATGCCAAACGGCTTGCTTGCGGAACGTGCACCGGCCGCGATCCTTTCGATCGCCCCGATCAGTTCTGATTTATTGCCAATGCACTGCATATCCACAGAAAGATCATTGGGTCCTATAAAAACTCCGCAGACGTCGGGTACAGACAGTATTTGGTCAAGGTTCTCTACACCGCAAGCTGTTTCAATTTGAGCGTATATTTTCATTTTTTGGTTTGCCGCGGCCATATACTCCGTTATCGGCGGTGGATCGTAGAGTGTATGTGCGCGTGTGGTAGAAACGCCCCTTTCTCCTGCCGGCGGATATTTTGCATACCGTATCACTTTCTTGATATCCTCAGCGGTGTTCGTCATAGGGAGCAAAAATCCGCTTACACCCATATCCGCAAGCTTGGTGATGTGGCCTCTGCTGCTGTCACCGATCCGCACGATCATATCAAGCCCAACGAGATTTGCTTTTACAGCCAGCTGAGCAATATCCGAATTATCAAAGTATCCGTGTTCATTGTCCAAAATAACAAAGTCCAGTCCGTTGTTTTTTGCTATAATTGGAAAATTGGAAAAACAAATTTCGGAAAGCATTGTTCCAACCCGTATTTCTTCACGCTCTGCAATCATTTTCAATCCCTCCATTCCAATATTCGGCTTTATTAAGCTGCATTTTAGACCTGTTTTTTCAAGCTTCTGTGATAAAAAGCGGTAACATCGCTTTCCCCCGCCCCCGCCAACAAGAAGCTCCTTTTTCGATGGGAGTTGCCGAATTGCATTCAAGACCTGGGAAACAAGCTCTTCGTATCCTTCTTCCTTATGTATGAGATCTCCGCCAACCAAACCACTGACCGTGTATAGCCTGTTTTGATCGAAATAAGGGCGTTTTTCATAATTTCCGTTGGGATAACTTGCCCCGTGAAGACACGCTATCTGTGTGGCAGTGCCGATATTCAGTAAATATTTTTCGGATGTCGCCCTGCTTCCCAAAAAGCTTACCTGTTGGTCTCCTATAGGGGTATATATGGAAATGCCCTCGTAGCTTCCTATCGGCGTAACTTGCATATATACAGACGGCATTTTCAGCCCCGGGGCATGTTCGTTGCGCCTTCCCGTATCAGAAAAGAAGAATCCGGAGGCACAGGCATCGGAAATGTGTGTTGCATTTCTTCCCGTAAGCCACCACGCAATATAAGAACCAAGTGTGAAAAACTCTCCCTCACAATTTTGAAAGGCAAGCTTCACAAGTGGCAAATTGCTTTTCAGTGACGTTCCCATTTGATTAAAATCGATATTGCTGAAACGGGGATCCTCAATATTTCCGCTTCTATCTCTCCAGGAAACGTAATCGGAAAAGCCGTCACTTGAACTATGCAGTATAAATCCATGCATTTGTACGCTGAAAAAAGCCTTGTTGCAGCAATAGTGTTTACCTTTTTTCAAAATATGGCAAATACACTTCTGTATTTCCGAAAGAGAAACCGAAAAATGTATCCCATCGTTTATTTTGGCGCCCGGAAATGGGATCGCATCCGATGACAATACCTTCTGCGTGCTTTCATCATAAACACTGTATTTTATAAAAGTGCTGCCAACGTCTGTAAGCAAGCATGCCATCTGACCACCTCCAAGTAAATTATATAGCAATTAAATTCAATGTAAATTGATTTTATATTATAAAACATTGATTTTTATGCTTTTCTGCATTAAAATAGAAATGAGGTGATCTTATGTCAGAAGAATTCGCAAGATTTATCGTAACGAAAGAGATTCGCTTTAAATATGCAAAAGGGATGCGAGATATTTTTGGAAAGGAATTGCACGTATATCACGAAATTTTCTTTTTTATCGCCGGAGATGCGGAGTTCGTGTCTGAGCTTGGAGCCAGAAAATTATCTCCGTTTACCACTGTAATCATCCCCAAGGACACGTTTCACAGCTTTGTTGTTCATGGAAACGAAGCGGACTATTGCCGATGTGTTTTGAATTTCGAGAGTGTTTCAGAGCTTGATGAATTGATCAGCGCCAAGCTTAAAAACGTTTTTATAACCACAAATGCAAATTTAAAAGAGTTGTTTGTAAAAATGCAGGCTTTAGAGAGCAGTACGTTTTCACAGTTAGAGCGCGAGATCCTGCTAAAAGCATTGTTTGCACAAATTCTTGTTGCATTAAACGAGCATGAAAACAGTGTTTTTGATGTTCTGATCAATCCGCTGACAGAACAAGTTCTTGCATATATTGATCAAAATATCGAAAAATCGCTTTCTGTAAGAAGCTTGGCAAATATGCTGTATATTTCAGAATCCTATCTTGCGCACGTGTTCAAAAAGGACTTGCGTATTTCCATTCACAAATATATCCTGGAAAAGCGCCTCATTATTGCCAACAACAGAATTAAAAAAGGCATCCCGGCAATGCAAGTTGCTGCGGAATGCGGATTTCGGGACTATTCGGGCTTTTACAGACAGTACAAAAAAATGTTCGGGATTTCGCCGCTTGACACCAAGCAAAAAACTTGACAAATTTCATCCCCACTGCCTCAAAACGGGCAAGCGCCTATCGAAACGTTTGATTCCTCACGATGCGTCTCAAAACAAAAATGCTTACGCTATGGCGTTGTGTTCCTAAGGACACAACGCCAACTCTATTCGCCTGCGGCGAGTTATATTGCTACGCAGTGGTATTCGGCTTGCGCCGAGTGATATTCGCTTCGCGAGTTTATTGGGAGCGAATA
>SVND01000002.1 GCA_015067075.1 Oscillospiraceae bacterium | reverse complement strand
AACTGCCTTACTGCAATATCCGACGAATGCACCGGATGCCGCGGAAAGAACCTTATTTGTTTTTACATATGCCTGGAAAGTGTATGTCTTACCCGGTGTGAGATAACCGATAGCAAGGGGGAAATTCACCTCGGAATTTTCCGATTCACCGCGTTCAAACTTAAAGGAATACTTGCCGTATTTTACGTTTTCCGTGTCAAGGGTTATACCTTCGACATCGTTTCCGCTTCTGAAAATACCGCCACTCTGACCGAGCATATCAGCCGCCGCAACGGAAGGTATCCATGCGCCGCAATAGTTGTCGACGAAATTTTCATCGTCAATAGGAAGAAGATTTTTCGTTTCGGCAGAAACGCTTACAAAGGAAAACATAGTTGCGATTAAAAGTATTGCCATTAAAACTGATAATGCTTTTTTCATTGTTTTACCTCCTAAAAAACTTTATTTTGAATTATTCTGCATTCAAAAGACTGGAAATATGCTCGTCGATAGCGGGGGAAATTTCTTCTGCAATCGTCGTCCAAGGCTCTCCCGTAAGCGGACGGAACCAGAAATCGCCAGCCCACTTATTTGCTATCTGCAAATTGTAAGAAATTTTGTTTACAGGTGTAAACTTGTCGCTGAAAAGCTCTTCAGAAAGGAATTTATCAAATTCGTAGGACGCACCATACGTATCAACGTATTCAGAAAGAGACATAGCTTCTTTTTCAGCTATTACTTCCTCGTCAAGAGCATCTATAAGCGTGTTGTATCTCTTACTGCATATGAAAGCGGCGGAAGCCTTGGGGTTAGGTGCATTTGCCGCAACTATATCGCCCATGAAATCTTCGCTGACATAATACTTATCCGTGGAAGGATCCTTCGGATAGGGTACAAATCCTATCGTTCCATTCTTGAACATATCGCCGCAGACGTTTTTCGCTTGCCATACAGCTATAGTTCCCATTGCAATATTTCCTGCTGCAAACGCTGTGTGATTATCAGCACCCTGATACATGCCGTCATTATAAAGCTGTACATAATAGTTTACAGCGCGAGACATTGCGTCAGACGGAATGTTGTTTGTAACAGTACCGTCTCTGTTCATCGTAACGTAGTCGATACCGGAAGTGAAAAGGCAAAGGCCCGCCTCAGCGTATGCACCGTAAACCTCGGGTATACCGTCGCCGTCATTATCAACGGTCATGTCAAGAGCAAGTTGGCGGAACGTGTCCCAATTCCAGTTGCCTTCAGCATAGTACTCATCGGGAGTTTTCATATTCATTTCCTCAAACAGAGTCTTGTTATAGAACACGATCTCTGCACGTGACGGCTTTGCCGCCATTGTATAGATATGATCCTTATACCAAAGGTTATCGATACTGCTCTTTATATCCTGCCAAATGGGAAGATCAAAGTCGATCAGCTCGTCAAGGGGCTGGAGATAACCTTTGTTTATCATGTTAAGGGGCATACCGCCGCCTAAAACGATATCAGCAGATTCATTTGCCATGAACATACTTATAAACTGTGTCATCCAATCGCTTGCCGTTATGAGCTTGGTCTTATATGTAAGACCGTAAACGTCTCTCATAGCATCGAACTTTGTGGGGTCTGAATTATACTCCGCATTCGTCATAATGAGTATTTCATTACTTGTGAAATCGGTGTACGCAGGCAGCTTATACTGCTCAAAGGGGTAGCCGCCATCCATAGGCATATACTTTCCGCCCTCGGTCTCATCATCCTCAGGCGCGCCTGTCGGTGCATCAGCACCCTGTGTCGGCGTCGGGTCATCGTTACCTGCAGGCGTGTTGTTGCAAGCTGTAAGAGCTAAGCAAAGCATGAGCACCGCAAGCAAAACTGCAAGAATCTTTTTCATAACATTACCTCTTTTCTTTTTTTGCTTTCGCAAATTGTAATATAATTATAATTCCGATTTTGATGAAACACAATACGAAATCGGACATAAAAAATACGAAATCGGCTCTTTTTTTGTTGATTTATCCTTTTATCCACAAAAAACAATAAATCTTTTTGTCGGATTTTATTGTTTTTTTATTTTCTGTCTTTTTTAAAACCTCTATTGAAAAACCAACTATTATATGATATAATTTTAATATAATATATCGTTACATAAAATTATGTATAACATACACTATAAACCGAATAAAACGATGTTTTATTGAATTTTATACATATTTTTAAGCATAAAATTCAAGTCGCACCACCGTGCTTTTCCGTCAAGCTTTTTGCATAAAAGACGGTTTTATACGCATATTTGGTGATATTGCACAATCCTCCATAGGCGTATAAGTCTAAAATTCGTCATTATTTCGTGAAAAAGAGTATTGATTTTTTCGCAAAAACGATGTATAATATTCAACAATAAAACAACAAATATGATTATAGGAGATTTCACAATGAAAAAGATCAAGAAAATAGTACTCGCTTATTCAGGCGGACTTGACACATCCGTTATCATTCCTTGGCTCAAGGACAATTACGAGGGCTGCGAAATTATCGCCGTCGCCGCTGACGTCGGTCAGGGCAAAGAGCTTTCCGGTCTTGAGGAGCGCGCTATAAAGACAGGCGCTTCCAAGCTTTACATCGAGGACCTTAAGGACGTTTTCGTAAACGAATTCATCTTCCCCACAATGCAGGCAGGTGCCGTTTACGAAGGCAAGTACCTTCTCGGCACATCCTTTGCACGTCCCATCATCGCAAAGCGTATCGTTGAAATTGCAAGAGCTGAAGGCGCTGACGCTATCGCTCACGGTTGCACAGGTAAGGGCAATGACCAGGTTCGTTTCGAGCTCACCATCAAGGCTTTCGCCCCCGATATGGAAATAATCGCTCCTTGGCGTACATGGGAGATCAAGTCCCGTGACGAAGAAATTGATTACGCTGAAAAGAAGAACGTTCCCATTCCTCTTACCCGTGAAACAAGCTACTCCAAGGATAAGAACCTTTGGCACCTTTCTCACGAAGGTCTCGACCTTGAAGATCCCGCAAACGAGCCCGATTACGATAAGATCCTTGAGCTCGGTGTTTCTCCCGAAAAGGCTCCCGATCAGGCTGAATACATCACACTTTCCTTTGAAAAGGGTGTTCCCGTTGCTCTCAACGGCGAAAAGCTTGACGGCGTTGCTCTCATTAAAAAGCTCAACGAGATTGGCGGCAAGCACGGTATCGGTATTGCCGACATGGTTGAAAACCGTCTTGTCGGTATGAAATCTCGCGGCGTTTACGAGACTCCCGGCGGAACCATCCTTTACGCTGCTCACGACGCTCTCGAAACTATCTGCCTCGACCGCGACACGATGCACTACAAGCAGCAGGCCGCTATCAAGTTTGCTGAGCTCGTTTACTACGGACAGTGGTACACACCGCTTCGTGAAGCTCTCACAGCTTTCGTTGACAAGACACAGGAAACTGTTACAGGTGAAGTAAAACTCAAGCTCTACAAGGGCAACATAATCAACGCAGGTATCACCTCTCCCTATTCTCTTTACAACGAAGACATCGCTACATTTGCAGAAGACGACGTTTACGATCAGTACGACGCAAACGGCTTTATCAATCTGTTCGGTCTTCCCCTCAAGGTCAAGGCTCTCATGGAACAGAGAAACAATAACAACAAATAAGCTTATATATGCCTCCGCCTCTCTTTTTTGAGAGGCGGGACATATTGTTTTATTTAAGATTTAATTGGTATAAAGGAAGATACTTATGAAACTTTGGGCAGGACGCTTCGGCAAGGAGACCGATAAGCTCGTTAACGATTTCAACTCCTCCATCGGCTTTGATAAAAGGCTTTACCGTCAGGATATAACGGGAAGCATGGCACACGCTTCAATGCTTGGCGATTGCGGTATAATTTCGCATAAGGAAGCTGAGCTTATCGTGAAAACGCTCGGCGAAATACTCGACGACATCGAAAACGGAAAGATCGAATTTTCCATCGACTGCGAAGATATTCACATGAATATCGAAACTATCCTCACTCAGCGCATAGGTGATGCAGGCAAAAAGCTTCACACAGCTCGCAGCCGCAACGACCAGGTCGCATTGGATTTCCGTATGTACGCCATGGACGAGCTGAAGGCAGTTCGTGTTCTTTTGCTCCGCCTTATCGACGTTATTACAGCTAAAGCTGAGCTTCACACCGATACGGTCATGCCCGGCTACACTCATTTACAGCGTGCTCAGCCCGTTACCTTTGCTCACTACATTCTCGCCTATGCAGAAATGTTCAAGCGCGACGTTACCCGTATCAACGATTGCCTTTGCCGTATGGATGAAATGCCCCTCGGTGCAGGTGCGCTCGCTTCCACCACGCACAAGATCGACCGTGAAAATGTATGCCGCCGTTTAGGCTTTACTCGCATTACGGCAAACAGCATGGACAGTGTTTCCGACCGCGATTTCGCCGTTGAAGCTCTTTCCGATTTTTCCCTCATAATGACTCACCTGAGCCGTTTTTCCGAGGAGATAATCCTTTGGTGCTCATGGGAATTCAAATTCATTGAGCTTGACGATGCTTATTCCACGGGCTCTTCCATTATGCCTCAAAAGAAAAACCCCGACGTTGCGGAGCTTGTTCGCGGTAAGACCGGCAGAGTTTACGGAGATCTTACAACGATGCTCACCATGCTCAAGGGTATCCCCCTGGCATACAACAAGGATATGCAGGAGGATAAGGAAGCATTTTTCGACGCAGTTGATACTGTTAAGATCTGCCTTGAGGTCTTCGCAGATATGTTCGATACCTGTGTTGTCCGTAAGGACAACATGCGCAAGGCGGCAAGCGGCGGCTTTATCAATGCCACCGACTGTGCTGACTATCTTGCTAAAAAGGGAGTACCCTTCCGCGACGCATACAAGGCTGTGGGCAAGCTCGTCGCACATTGCATTGAATGTGGCAAGTATCTCGACCAACTTACCGTTGAGGAGTTTAAGCAGTTTTGTCCCGCTTTTGAAAGCGATATATACGAAGCTATTTCCCTTGAAACGTGCGTAAACGCCCGTGACATCCCCGGCGGTCCCGGAAAAAATTCCGTTGCCGCTCAGATATCCGCTAATAAAACTTTTATAAAGGAGGAGACCGCATTATGATAAAGGTCGGTATAATCGGCGCTTCCGGCTATGCCGGTGCAGAAATATTGCGCCTTTTGCAAACCCATCCCGAGGCTGAAATTACAGCCATAAGCTCCGAAAGCTTCAAAGACCAGCCTATTTCCGACGTATACCCATCCTTCGCAGGCATTTGCGACAAGCTTCTTTGCGACAAGGATAAGGTATTTGATAACTGCGACGTTATCTTTGCCTCTTTACCCCACGGTCTTTCCGAGGGTATTGCCGCTAAATGTGCAGAGAAAAATATCACAATGATAGATATGGGTGCGGATTTCCGCCTCGAAGATGAAGCCGACTACACAAAATGGTACGGCGGCACATATGAAAACAAACAGCTCCACGAAAGCGCCGTATACGGTCTTCCCGAGCTTTTCCGCGATAAAATATCAGCCGCCGCAAAAAACGGCGCCGTCCTTATCGCCAACCCCGGCTGTTATCCCACAAGCGTCGCACTCGGTCTTTCCCCCCTGCTTTCCGCAGGCATTGCCGATGTATCCGCTAAAATCGTCATCGACTCAAAATCAGGCACGACAGGCGCAGGCCGCGGTCTTACACAGAACACACACTATGCAGAATGCAACGAAAGCTTCGCGCCCTACAAGGTCGCCGCTCACAGACATACACCTGAAATAGAGCAGACGCTTACAAAAGCAGCAGGCAAAGGTGTAAAAGTCACCTTCGTTCCCCATCTGCTCCCCATAAACCGCGGTATTATTTCCACCATGTACGTTGAGCGTGCAAGCGATATGCCCCTTCCCGAAATACACAAGCTTTACGTTGAGGCATACAAGGATGAACAGTTCGTCCGTGTTCTCCCCCTCGGCAAAGCTGCAAATCTCAAAAACGTGAGAATGTCCAACTACTGCGACATTTCTCTGCACGAAGATGAGCATACAGGTACTATAGTTATCGTATCTGCCATTGACAACATGGTAAAGGGCGCAGCAGGTCAGGCGATACAGAATATGAACATTATTTTCGGTCTTGCCGAAAATACGGGGCTTAATTTCGTTCCGCCCGCATTTTAATTTATTGAAAGGTATGAGCTTTATGAAATATATTGACGGCGGCATTTGCGCTCCCAAAGGCTTTAAAGCCTCGGGCATTCATTGCGGCATCCGTAAAAACAGAACAAAACGCGACCTTGCGCTTATTTTATCCGAAAAAATGTGCTCTGCCGCGGCTGTATATACCACAAATAAGGTAAAGGGTGCTCCCCTGACAGTTACTAAAAACAACATTTCCGACGGTCACGCCATCGCCGCTATCTGCAACAGCGGTAACGCAAACACCTGCATGGCTGACGGCGTAGAAAAAGCCGAGCTTATGTGCAACGCTCTCGGTAAACAGCTTAACATCGCTCCCACTGATATCGTCGTCGCATCCACAGGCGTTATCGGTCAGCCGCTCAACACAGATGCTATCTGCGCAGGTATCCCTGCTCTTTGCGACGGTCTTTCTGCAGACGGCTGTGACAATGCGGCAGAAGCCATCATGACAACGGACACTATTAAAAAAGCTATCGCCGTTGAATTTGAGCTTAACGGCAAGCCCGTTCGCATTGGTGCTATCGCCAAGGGAAGCGGCATGATAAATCCCAACATGGCAACTATGCTTTGCTTCGTTACGACCGACGTTGCAATCTCACCCGCCATGCTCTCCAATGCGCTCACATACGTTACGGCACGCTCCTTTAACATGGTCTCCATCGACGGCGACACAAGCACAAACGATATGCTTTCCATTCTTGCAAACGGTATGGCAGGCAACGAAGAAATAACAGGCGAAGGCGCTGATTACGATGCCTTTGTACAGGCACTTCTTGCCATCTGCGTTAAAATGGCAAAACTCATCGCCCGCGACGGCGAAGGCGCAACAAAGCTTATCATCGCCGATGTAACAGGTGCTTGCTGTCACGATGCAGCAGCCACTATCGCAAGCTCCATCATTTCCTCTTCTCTTCTCAAGGCGGCTATGTTCGGCGCAGACGCCAACTGGGGCCGTGTTCTTTGCGCCGCAGGCTATTCAGGCGCTCAGTTCGATCCCACGAAGGTTGACGTGACCTTCGTTTCCTCGGCAGGAAGCGTTGACGTTTGCAAAAACGGCGGCGGTATTGAATTTGACGAGGACATCGCCAAAAAGGTACTTAGTGAGGAAGAGATAACCATTAAGTTTATGCTTTCCGAGGGCGACGGCTGTGCTCAAGCGTTCGGCTGCGACCTTACATACGATTACGTTAAGATAAACGGCGACTACAGAACCTGATAAGAAAGGAACATTTTTAAAATGGACAGTCAGTTCAAAGCAGGTATTCTCATTGAGGCCCTGCCATACATACAGGAATATTACGGCAAAACCGTCGTTGTAAAATACGGCGGAAGTGCTATGCAAAGTGACGAGCTTATGGACGCCGTTATCCGCGATATGATACTGCTTAAATGCGTCGGCATTGACGTTGTCATGATCCACGGCGGTGGTCCCGAAATAAATGAAATGCTCAAAAAAATCGGCAAGGAAAGCAAGTTTATAAACGGACTTCGCTACACCGACAAAGAGACCATTGACATTGTTCAGATGGTTCTTTCCGGCAAGGTAAATAAGAGCCTTGTCAGCAGAATTGAAAACTTCGGTGGCAGAGCGCTCGGTCTTTGCGGCATTGACGGCAATATGCTCAAAGCACAGCGTAAGGGCGGCGACGTTGATTACGGCTTTGTCGGCGACGTTGTAGGTGTGGATACACGTCCCATCACCGATGCCATCGATAACGGCTACATCCCCGTTATTGCAACGCTTGCAAAAGACGATGACGGCGATATACTTAACGTCAACGCCGATACCGCTGCCGCGGCAATTGCGGCGGCGCTCAACGCTGAAAAATTCATCCTTTTGACTGATGTTAAGGGCGTTTTGCACGATCCCCACGATGAAAGCACTCTCATTTCCGTTATCCACGGCGACGAGGTACAGTCGCTGATAGATGAAGGCGTCATTTCAGGCGGTATGATCCCGAAGATCCAATGCTGTATGCACGCATTTAACGGCGGCGTCCGCCGTACGCACATCATCGACGGCCGTGTTCCCCATTCCATCCTCATTGAAATGCTGTCTGACAGCGGTCTCGGCACGATGATCTGCTAAAAGGAGTTATTATGGATATTCGTCAATATGATAAAAATTATATAATGCCGACCTACGGCAGGTTTGATATGGTCGCCGTCCGCGGCGAGGGCGCTCGTGTATACGATGAAAACGACCGCGAATATATCGACTTTTCTTCAGGTATCGGCGTAAGCTCCCTCGGCTACGGTGACAGCAAATGGGCAAAGGCTGTGGCAGACCAAGCCGCCACTTTAGCTCACATCTCAAACCTTTTTTACAGCAAGCCCATGGAGCTTGTAGCTAAAAAGCTTATCGAAGCGTCAGGTCTTTCCAAGGTGTTTTTCGGCAACAGCGGCGCTGAAGCCAACGAATGTGCCATAAAGCTGGCAAGAAAGTACAGCTTTGATAAATACGGCGAAAACCGCAACACCATTATTACGCTTCGTCAATCCTTCCATGGACGCACTTTGACAACGCTTTCCGCTACGGGACAGGATGTTTTCCACAATTTCTTTTTCCCCTTCACCGAAGGCTTCCGCTACGCTGCGGCAAACGATATCGACGCGCTCAAGGCTGAACTTGACGATACGGTTTGCGCCATTATGATGGAAGGTATTCAGGGCGAAGGCGGCGTATTCCCATTGACAGATGAATACGTAAGCGCAGTTGCCGCAATTTGTGCCGAAAAGGATATTCTCCTTATTTTCGACGAGGTACAGACAGGCATCGGAAGAACAGGTAAGATGTTCTGCTTTGAGCATTTCTCCGCTGTTCCCGACATTGTAACTCTCGCCAAAGGACTTGGCGGCGGTCTTCCCATCGGCGCTTGTCTTTGCAACGAAAAGCTTGCTTTGACCATGGGCGCAGGCACTCACGGCTCAACCTTCGGCGGCAACCCCGTTTCTTGTGCAGGTGCAAACGCTGTACTCGACCGCGTAGGAAATGCTGATTTTCTTGCTGACGTAACTAAAAAAGGCGAATACATCAGGGCAAAAATTGCCCAAGCAAATATCCCCGCTGTGAAAGCAGTACGCGGCAAGGGCCTTATGATAGGCATTGATATCGGAGAGCATTCTCCAAAGCAGGTGGTAAAAACGGCCGTAGAAAATGGGCTTTTAGTCCTTTCCGCAGGAAAGTCCGCCGTGCGTCTTCTCCCCCCGCTTGTTATAACATATGAAGAAATTGACAAAGGCCTCGCCATTTTGTGCGATATTCTTAACGAACTTAAATAGGAGTGACAGATATGCAAAAAGACCTTTTAAAAATGAGCGATCTTAATAAGGACGAGCTTTTTTCCATCCTTGACCTTGCCGCTCAGCTTAAATACGAAAACAAAAACGGTATTCCCCATAAGCGTCTTGCCGGAAAAACTCTCGGCATGATCTTCCAGAAATCCTCCACAAGAACCCGCGTTTCCTTCGAGGTTGGTATGTATCAGCTCGGCGGTCAGCCGCTTTTCCTCTCCTCTCGCGATCTTCAGATCGGCAGAGGAGAGCCTATTGAGGATACAGCCCGTGTTTTGTCCCGCTACCTCGACGGTATTATGATCCGTACTTATGCTCAAAAAGAGGTTGAGGACCTTGCAAAGTACGCTTCCATTCCTATCATCAACGGTCTTACGGACTATGCCCATCCCTGCCAGGTCCTTGCAGACCTTCTCACAATTCGTGAATATAAGGGCAAGTTTGACGGTGTGAAGTTCACTTATATCGGAGACGGTAACAACATGGCAAACTCCCTTATCGTCGGCGGTCTTTTGGCAGGTATGGACGTTGCTATTGCAACTCCCGCAGGTTATGAGCCTGCCGCAGATGTTCTTGAATTTGCAAAAGCATACGGAAGCAAATTTACACTTACTACCGATATCAACGAAGCCGCCAAGGATGCAGATGTTCTTTACACAGACGTTTGGGCAAGTATGGGTATGGAAGATGAGATTCAGAAGCGTCAAGCCGATTTCAAGGGCTTTTGCATCGACTCCCGTCTTATGTCCTTGGCAAAGCCCGATGCAATGGTCCAGCATTGCCTTCCTGCTCACCGCGGCGAAGAGATAATGGCTGACGTGCTTGAAGCACACGCAAACGAGCTGTTCGACGAAGCTGAAAACCGTCTTCACGCTCAAAAGGCTGTCCTTGTCAAGCTCATGGAAAAGTAAAAAATCGCAGATTACGCTCTTTCTCATAATGATGCGTGCAAAATGGGCAGAGGGATTGTTCCCTCTGCCCATTTATGTTATAACTGTGTAGGCGCTCAATATAACAAACACCCCGGCAGACATAAAAATCTGTCGGGGTTTAACATTCTGAAAAACTCATCTTTGCATATCGTTTATTTTTTCATTATAACTAACCTACACCCTTGGCAATAATACGCATCTGCTGTGTAGCCTTTAAAGAATCCACCGTCTCCAAATACAACGGCGTCATCCGCTACGCCTGCGCGCCATATGGATGTCTTTTTACCCTGCGGTATCCATTGGACAGGCTGTTCACCTCCGCTTAAATAGCCGAGCTTCATTTCCCCTTCGCAATACGGACATTTCATTCTTGAATCATCCTTTCACACTCTTTTAAAAATTCCTCGGAAAAACCTTCTTTTACAGTCACACCGTCCTCAATTTCAGCACAAGCAGAAATAATATATCCGTTTTTCTCGAAAGTGGCGATTTTTCTTTCAAAAATCGACTGTCGCAGCTTTTCTCTTTTCAGTCCCTCACCGATTTGCTTTGCAACCGCTTCTTTTTTCGTCCATATTTCAAAAAACGCTCTGTTTTTGTCGCTGTTTTTTTCTATATACTCAATTTCATCTTCGGAAAAAAGCCTTTCCGCAACCTTCATCGGTGCTTCTTTTATTTTTTCCACATCAACGCCGACCTCGCTTTCAGCCAAAGCCACCGCAACGGCGCCATCCGTATGGGAAATACTGAAATAAACACCGTCAATATTTTCAAAAAAGGGCTTGCCGCTTGACGTTTTTGTAATAGTTATATCCCTCATGGGGATCCCCACCTTTTGGCTTGCCGCAAACTTTGCCAAGAGCTTTCCTACGTCAGATAAAAACTCTTTTTCCGCACTGAACTTTCCGCGTATTATTTCAATTTTGCTTTTGTATATTTCATCGTAAAAGGGTAAAAAATACAAATACATCATAACGCATTTTCCTTCTTGACAAATACTTTTGCGTATGTTAGAATATGAATTATACTATTATAACTTAAGGAGGCTATATTTTTATGGACTACAGAGGTACAAAAACAGAGGAAAACCTGAAAACTGCTTTTTCAGGTGAGTCTCAAGCAAGAAATAAATACACATATTTTGCATCCGTTGCAAAAAAAGCAGGCTACGAGCAGATCGCCGCTATTTTTGAAGAAACTGCAAACAACGAAAAGGAACACGCAAAGCTTTGGTTCAAGGCGCTCGGCGGTCTTGGCAATGTAAGTGAAAATCTTCTCAGCGCCGCTGAAGGTGAAAATTACGAATGGACAGATATGTACGCTCGTTTCGCTGAAGAAGCCGCTCAGGAAGGCTTTACAGCCCTTGCCGCTCAGTTCAGAGCAGTTGCCGCCATCGAAAAGACTCACGAGGAGCGTTTCCGTGCTCTTCTTTCCAACGTGGAGATGCAGGCTGTTTTCGAAAAATCCGAGCAGGTCATCTGGGAATGCCGCAACTGCGGTCACCTTGTAATGGGCAAGAAAGCTCCTCAGGTATGCCCCGTTTGTGCTCATCCTCAGGCTTATTTTGAGGTCAGAAAAAATAATTATTGATCCAACACGCAAATAAAACCTTAAATCGAAGGACAGAGAAAACCTCTCTGTCCTTATTTTTTTACGCTTTTCCGCGTGTTATTATAAACTTGAATCTGTCGGCAAGGAAATACTCCTGCGCAAAAATAATGGGAGTACCGTAAACGTCGTTAACTACGTTTATCATTTCCAAAAGCAATGTTCCCTGCGGTACAGACAGAGCCTTTGCAAGCTCCTCGTCAGCACTGTGAGGCATTATTTCCGTCATGCTTGCGCCAACCTTATAGGTGCTGTGCTCTTCGATGTAGTCATACAAAGACAGCGTATTTTCGCTAAGTCCCAAAAACAGCGTTGCAAGGGCAGGAGCAAGGTAGTCCTTCATATAAACGACGGGCACGTCGTCAGCCGTTCTTATACGCGTGCAAACGGGGACGTCAGAGCCTTCACCGATCTGCAATGCGGTCGCCACTTTCGAGTCAGCCTTAATTATATCCTTACTGAAATAACAGCAACCGGGCTTATGTCCGCCGCCCTTTATCATGTCGGTGACAGAGCAGTTTACGTTAAGTGCGTCGGCAATATGCTCAAGGTCGCAAGCCACAAAGGTGCCCGAGCCTTGAATTGACAAAATTATACCCTCATTTTTGAGCGCATTAAGTCCTTCACGCAGAGACATTCGACCGATCTCCAGCTGCTTTGACAAGTCAGCCTCCGTCGGCAATCGATCTCCCCTTTTAAGTTTGTTTTTCCTGATATAATCAAGTATAAGCGCTTTTGCGTTTACATATGCCAACATTATTTTAACCCCGCTTTTTTGTTTTACATTACGGATTAGTTACTTCGCTCAGTCTCTTGTAGCCATCCATGGCAAACACAGGTGTAAGCTCTCTGTTAGCGCGACATGCGGACACTTCCGCAATATACAGCGTATGATCGCCAACATCTACAGCATTTTTCAGCTTGCATTCCAAAACAAGCGCACTCTTTTTAACTCTCTTTACGTCAACCGTTTCGGCATCCTCAAGCTCGATTCCGAACATTTCCGCTTTATCATTATCTCTTCCTGTGCAAGTACCGCAGCGGAATGCGCTTTCCTTGATAGAAACATCGGGAATGCAAAGGCAAAACTCGCCGTTTGCCTTAATAAGCTCGCCCGTATATTTACGGTTGCTTGTGCAAACACCAATAGTGGCAGGATTATTCGACAAATAAGACCACCAAGAAAGTGCCATTAAGTTAGTCGTTCCGTCAGGCTTTTTAGCCGCGATAAGCGCAAAGGGATTGGGAGATGTTATTTTTTGCGCATCTGAAATCGTTATCATTTCCATCTTCATTACTCCTTTTTCAACGCGGCAAAAAGCATCAAAACCGTGCTGTCCGCAGATATTACATTAAAGTATACCATCTTTCCGCCAAATTGTCAAGCCCTCGCGTACCTCCTTAAACCAAATGTTATTGAAACATTAAAGTTTAGATATGAATATATAGATTGATATTATAATTTTTTTAATAAAACTATTGCAAAGTACAGTAATATGTGATATAATAAATTCATATGATGAATTTCTAATTCATAAAAGGAGTTGTAACAAATGAACATCTATGTCTCTATGGACCCTAAAGCGCGCATTGAAGAAATGAACGCTGCTTGCGCCAAGGCAAAGGACGGCAAATACGAATACGTTTGCCTTCCCCAGTGGTTTGTTTACACAGCTTCCGAAGCTCTTAAAGGCTCGGAAACAAAGGTAGCTACCATTCTCAGCCTTCCCGGCGGTACGACAAGCTCTTTTGCAAAATTTGCAGAAGCCAAGCAAGCCATCGCCAACGGTGCCGCTTTAGTAATCGTCCCCGTAAATATGCAGTATTGCGAGGATAAGGATTTTGCCGCAGTTAAGGGTGACCTTGCTTCTGCTCTCGTTGCTTGCACAACGACCAACGCACAAAAGCGCGGCGCAAAAACTGCCGCTCTCATCGACGGTGCAAAGCTCAGCCTTGACGATCTTCGCAGCGCTGTTGCCGCTTGCGCAGGCACAAGCGTTACATACATTCTCGTTGCTCACAACGAAGACGCTGCCAAAGCTCTTAAAAACGAATTTCCCACTGTCGATGCATATTGATCAGTTTTAAAAACAATTCGCAGAAAGGATTGAAAACATGAAAGCAGTAGTTAAATATGGTTACGGTCCCGGTGAAACAGAGTTGCGCGAAGTTCCCATTCCCGAAATCGGCGATGACGATCTGCTCATCGAAGTCAAGGCTGCAGGCGTTTGCGGCTCTGATATCGCATTCGATGACGGCGGTCACGTAGAAATACTTAACCCTCCCGTTGTTCTCGGTCACGAATTTTCCGGCGTTGTTTGCAAGGTCGGTAAAAACGTCACCAAGTGGAAGGTCGGCGACCGTGTCATGTCCGACAATACTGGAGAGGTTTGCGGCGAATGCTACGCTTGCAACACATCCGACTTCCTTTCCTGCCCCGAGCGTAAAGGCATCGGCTACGGTATGGACGGCGGCTTTACAAATTACGTTAAAATTCTCGGCAAGACCTTGGCAAGAGTTCCCAACAGCCTTATGAGAATTCCCGACTGCATGAGCTTCGAGGAAGCCGCAGTTATGGACCCTGCTTGCAACGGCTATATGGCAGTTGTACAGGAAGCAAAGGTTATGCCCGGCGATTTCGTCGCAGTATTCGGCGTTGGTGCTCTCGGTCTTTTCTCCATTCAGGCAGCTCGCGCAGCAGGAGCAGCTAAGATAATAGCTATCGCTCTTTCCGCTGACGGCGATGACCGCTTTGAAATGGCTAAGCACTGCGGTGCTACTCATATTATCAAATCCGACCTTGAAGATCCCGTTGCTAAGGTTAAGGAGCTTACACACGGCGAAGGATGCAGCTGCATCATCGACGCTGCAGGCGTAAACGTAATTATGCCCACAATGCTCAGCATCGTAAGAACAGCAGGTATCATCGTTAAGATCGGTTACGACCACCATCCTTATGGCAGAACGCTCGATCCGTTTATCGACGGCGCTATCGCTCTTAAGGGTCATTTCGGCTACGATTGGGTTTCTTGGAGAAACGTTGCTAATCTCGTTGAAGCAGGCAAATTCGATCTTAAGTGCATGATCTCTCATAAGATGAAGGTCTCTCAGTTCCGCGAAGCGTTCGATATGGTACGCCGCAAGGAATCCATTAAAATTATATTGTATCCGGAAGAATTATAAGGGAGGATAAAGTTTTGGAAATTTATATTTGCGCCGACTTTGCACAAGACGGCATTGAAATGCTTAAAGCCGCAGGACATACTGTCCGTACAGGCGGTTGGGGCTATACCAGCAACATGCTCAACGAAGATGAAATGATCAAAGAGATCGGTGACGCTGACGTTCTTTTTGTTGGTTACGAGCCCATCACTCGTAAGGTTCTTGAAAATACACACCTTAAAGTTATATCCTCTATCCGCGGCGGTCCGCGCGCAAACATCGATGTTGACGCGGCTACAGAGCTTGGCATCCCCGTTTTCTTCACATTCGGCCGTGAAGCTCTCCCCGTTGCTGACTTTACTATCGGTCTTATCCTTGCTCTTGCAAGAAAGATAGTTCGCGCTGACTCTGAACTTCACCGCGGCGTATTCACAGCTCCTGCAGGTGAATTCGGAAGCGATAAGGACGTTATCTGGGATATGGATCCCGTTGGTCCTTGGCAGTCCCGCAAGGGTATGGAGCTTGAAGGCAAGGTTCTCGGCCTTGTTGGCTTCGGTACCGTCGGCCGTCAGGTTGCTCAGCGTGCAAAAGGCTTCGATATGGATATTCTCGTATACGACCCGTATCAGTCCGCTGAAAACATCGCCGCTTGCGGTTGCAAGAAGGTAGAGCTTAACGACCTTCTTCAGAGCGCAGATTTCGTCAGCTTCCACGCTAAGGTTACTGACGACAACAAGAATATGATAAGCTACGACCAGTTCGCCATGATGAAGGACGGCGTATTCGTAGTTAACACAGCTCGTGCAGGTCTTGTAGACGAACAGGCTATGCGTGAAGCTCTTCGCAGCGGTAAGCTCGGCGGTCTTGCTCTCGACGTTTTCCATGCTGAGCCCGTAAAGCGCGACGATGAATACTTTGACTATCCCAATGTTATCCTTACTCCGCACATTGCAGGCGCAGGCCGCGACGTTATCTATCTGCAGACTGTAATGCTGGTAAACGATCTGCTTCTGTATCTCGCAGGCGGTATGCCGAAGCCCATCGTAAATCCTGAGGTATTCAAGAAATAATGGAGGTCAATCATGGCACTTGTAAAAACAACTGATATGCTGGCTGCTTGTCTCAAAGGCAAATACGCTGTCGGCGCATTTAACATAAACGGCTTGGATCAGCCCAGAGCTTTGATCGAAGCTGCTGAAAAGGCTAACTCTCCTCTTATCGTCGTTGAACCCGGCGTTATCGAGAAATATGTAGATTTCGAGGATTTTGCCCGCGTTACAAAGCGTGCCGCTCGCGACGCTAAGGTTCCCGTATCCATCCATCTCAGCCACGGTCTTTCTCTTGAACAGTGCCAGCGCGCTGTCAAGGCAGGCTTCACATCCGTTATGTACGACGGTTCAAAGCTTTCCTTCGAAGAGAATATCGCAAACACAAAGAAGATGGTTGATTTCGCTCATAAGTACGGCTGTGCTGTTGAAGGTGAGCTTGGCGCTCTCGGCTCCAGCTTTGCTGATATTACAGAAACAATGACAGACCCCGAAAAGGCAAGAGAATTCGTAGAGCGCACAGGCGTTGACATCCTTGCTGTTTCCATCGGTAACTCTCACGGCTTCTATAAAGGCACGCCCCACCTTGATTTCGAGCGCCTTGCCGCTATCCGCAAGGCTATCGCTCCCTATAAGTGCTACCTTACACTTCACGGCGGCAGCGGTATCTCCGAAGAGCACTTCAAGAGAAGCATCGAAGAGGGTATCACAAAGGTCTGCATTTACACAGAAATGTGCTCCACAGGCAGAAGCGAAGCTCTCAAGTGGTTTGAAGCAAATCCCGAATATACGGGCAACTACGATACGTGCGAGCTTCAGAAGGCTATCCTCAGCGGCTTTACTGCATACGAAACTCATTGCATGAATATGTTCATGAGCGCAGGCCGTGAAGAAAAGCTTACCGACTTACTCAACGCTGTTCCCGAAAACACCGACGTAGGTCCTGACTATCCCTCTCAGGTAGCTCTCAACCCCAATTTCAAGGATGAAGGCATCTTCTGGGATAAGTTTTAATCGCTAATATAACATCCGTACTGAATAAGGAGGAAGCTTCAAATGTATTTCATGGGTATTGATATGGGTACATCAGGCTGCAAGGCTGTAGTTTTTGACGAAAACTGGACGCCTGTATGCCAAGCGTACCGTGAATACCAGCTGACTTTCCCCGGAGAAGGTATGCTTGAGCTCGATGCGGAGCTTGTTTGGGACAATTTGTGTGACGCGATTCGCGAAGCAAATTCACTTTCGCCCGAACCTGTTGCGGCTTTTGCCGTCTCCGCCATCGGTGATGTTATCATTCCCGTAGACAAAAACGGTAACAGCGTGCGTCGCTCCATTATTGATTTCGATCCACGCGGAGGCGACGAGATTGCTGAATTTACGCAGAATTTCGGCGTAGAAAAATTCTTTGAAACAAACGGTATGCCCCCTCTTTATATCGGAAGCCTTGCAAAAATTTTGTGGATTCGCAAAAACGAGCCTGAAATTTACGCTAAGGTCGAAAGATGGGCTACATACGAAGATTTCATCATTCAAAAAATGGGCTTTGCTCCTATCGCCAGCTTTTCCGAGGTTTCGCGCACAATGCTTTTCGATGTACGCAAAAAAGATTGGGCTGACGAGATATTGCAAAGCATTCCCCTTGAGCGCAGTATGCTTCCCGAAGCAAAGCCGTCAGGCACAGTTATAGGTCAGCTTCCCTTCAACATGGCATCCGAGCTTGGCTTTACTCAAGGCGCTTGCGCTGTTGTCGGCGGACACGATATGGTATGCTCCGCTGTCGGCGCAGGTCTTGACGAGCAATGCTCCGACGTTGCCATAGATATAGCAGGCACGATTGAAGGTCTTATCGTTGCAATGCCTGAGGTAAACACCTGTAAGACAATGCTCGACAACCTTTTTCCTTGCTATCTCGGTGCATCGGGATACGTGACCTTTTCCGTGAACCTTACGGCAGGCTGTGTTGTCCGCTGGTTCCGTGACAACATCGCTCCCGATTGGTATGCCGAATGCAAAGCAAGCGGCACCAACTTCTATAAGTATATGCAGCGCACCATGAAGCCCGATGAGCCCGGTAACCTTATCATAATTCCCCACTTTGCGGGAAGCGGCAACCCGTTTTTCACCGCAAATGCACGCGGTACAATGTACGGCTTAACACTCGACACCCAGCGTGAGGATATGGGCAGAGCCGTTATTGAGGGCTTGGCATATGAGCTTCGCTTCCATCTTGAAGCTTACGAGCGAGCAGGCATTAAGCTTAGTGCAATTCGCTCCGTCGGAGGCGGCGCCACCATAGATGAACAGCTTCAGCTTAAAGCAAACGTAACAGGGCTTAAGGTTATTAAAGGCTCTGTTTCGGAGGCGTCCGCTTTAGGCGCGGCGGCTTATGCCGCTGTAGGCATGGGCGCGCTCAGCAACCCCGCCGATGCTTATCGCAAGGTTGCTGAAGGTGAAAAGGTCTTTGAGCCCGATATGCAGGCTCATCGCAGATTCGAGGAGAAATTCTCCACCTATCGAGATCTTGCTTACTCTTCCAACGAGATCGACCTTCGCACAACACTTTAATAATAATTATTTATTATACATAAAAAAGAAAGAGGTAATTCAAAATGAAACAGATTCCCGAGCTTATCGTTATGCTCACACATCACGACAGAACAGTTACAAACGCTATCGAGATCTTCGAAAACGCAAAGAACTCCAAGGCAAAGTATTGGGGCTTTAAAGAAGTTGGTATTCCCGAAGATCAGATGAAGCTTCTCGTCGACAAGATGAAGGCTGAAGGTAAAGTAACTTGCCTTGAAGTTGTTGATTACACAGAAGAAGGCTGCGTTGAAAGTGCAAAGCTTTGCGCACGTTGCGGCTTTGATATCCTTATGGGTACTCTTTACTTCGACTCCGTTAAGAAGGTTGCTGATGAAGCAGGTATCAGATACATGCCTTTCGTTGGCGAACTTTCCGGCCGTCCTTCCGTTCTCAACGGCACTATCCAGGGCATAATCGACGAAGCAAACAACCTTGTTGATACAAAGGGTCTCACAGGCTTCGACCTTCTCGGCTACCGCTACACAGGCGACGCTGTAAAGCTTAACGAAGAGTTCGTTAAGAACGTACGCGCTGACGTTTGCCTTGCAGGAAGCGTTTCCAGCTTCCAGCGTCTTGACGAAGTTAAGGCTACAGGTGCATGGGCATTCACCATCGGCGGCGCATTCTTCGAGAACAAGTTTGGCGAAGGTCTCACTTTCGGCGAACAGATCGACGTTGTTGTTGATTACATGAACAAAGACTAATTGAGTTTTAAGCTCTAACTAAAAAATACAAATAGAAATGAGGTCATTTTATGAGAGTACTTGCTTTTGGTGCACATCCCGATGATATTGAATTCCGTATGGCAGGAACACTTGCAAAATACGCTGCTCGCGGCGACGAAGTTTATATGTGCGTTGCTACAAACGGCGAAATTGGTTCCTACGGTATGTCTCGTGCAGAAATTGCAGAGCTTCGCCATAAGGAAGCTCAGGCTGCCGCAGACGTTATCGGCGCAAAGCTTATCTGGCTCGGCTATGAGGATGAAATGCTCTTTGACAACCGTGAAACACGTATGGCTTTCATCGAAGCTATCCGTATGGCTCGTCCCGATGTTATCTTGGCTCCTCCCAAGGGAAACAAGGACTACAACCAGGATCACGATATCTGCGGTTACCTTGCTTTTGAATGTCGCGTTCTTGCTACAGTTAAGCTCATGGAAACTGAGCATCCCGTTATCGACCATCTTCCCCCGCTCTTCTACTGCACAGCTCTCGGCGGTCTTTCCGACAAGACGAATCCGCAGTACTTTGTTGACGTAACAGATACGTTTGATACAAAGATGAAGATGTTTGCTTGCCATGCATCTCAGCAGGGCGACTGGTGCCGTGACGCTTTCGGCGTAAGCTACGCTGATATGATAGTCAACGAAAACAAGTTCTACGCTTCCGCTTGCGGTACAGCAGGTGTTTCCTATGTTGAAGCATTCACTCTTGCTACAGATTGGCCCATCATTGCAGGCGCTCACAAGCTTCTTCCCTAATGTACAATAAAAAGGATGCTTTATGCATCCTTTTTTATAGTGAGATGAGGTATAAGTATGAGAATATTGGCATTCGGTGCTCATCCCGACGATATTGAATTTCATATAGCAGGAACACTTGCAAAATACGCCGCTCGCGGCGACGAAGTTTATATGTGCGTTGCTACAAACGGTGAGATTGGTTCCTACGGTATGACTCGCAAGGAAATTGCAGAGCTTCGTCGCAAAGAAGCTCAGGCTTCCGCAGACGTTATCGGTGCAAAGCTTATCTGGCTAGGCTATGAGGATGAAATGCTCTTTGACAACCGTGAAACACGTATGGCTTTCATTGAAGCTATTCGTATTGCTCGTCCCGATGTAATCTTTGCTCCTCCCAAGTACAACGACTATAATCAAGACCACGATATCTGCGGTTACCTTGCTTTTGAATGTCGCGTTCTTGCTACAGTTAAGCTCATGGAAACTGAGCATCCCGTTATCGACCATCTTCCCCCGCTTTTTTATTGCACTTCCGCTTCAGGTATCGACAGTAAAACAAATCCGCAATATTTTGTCGACATCACCGACACCTTTGAAACGAAGCAAAAAATGCTTGCTTGTCACGCATCACAATGCGGCGATTGGAGCAGAGATGCTTTCGGTGTAAGCTACACGCAAATGCTTTCTGTGGAAAGTCGGTTTTATGCTTCCGCTTGCGGTACAGCAAATGTTTCCCACGTTGAAGCGTTCGCTCTCGCCACAGATTGGCCCATCATCGCAGGCGCACATAAGCTCCTTCCGTAAAAACAAAAAGCTCTCCTTAGGCGGGGCTTCGTAAAACAGTTAAAGCCAAGCCGCATTTGCAGCTTGGCTTTAATCGTTATTTGCACTACATAGCAGGACGCTATGTATAGAAGTGCGCCCTTAGTATACGCAAAAAGGAATCGAACAAACCCGTCATCCGAAACGATTATCTCGTTAATGATAGCGAAGCATTTTCTATGCTATATATCTCCTTGCTTTAAATTTTTCTGACTGCTTTTCTTGCTAGTTTATATGCCAACTCTCTGGATTGGTCTACATCACCGGACAATTCCAGTATAATAAAATCAGCAGCTTCTTTCACACTCATAACACCTTCGTCTTGTGCTCTTTCGAAAGACGTAATCAAGTTTTTCCGAACCTCATCGTCACTTACATTGAGTTCATCCAACAGTCGAAGTAATTCCGCTTTTTGATAAGGATAGAGTTGAATCTCATCATAGTATCGACTTATGAATGTTTCTCTAAACTTTTTATCATAATTAAACGTCTTCCAATTCACCAAAAGTTGTAATCCTGCGTGAATATTAATCCTCTTGAATAAGTATTGGAAGTACATATCAGACGCGTTGATATAAGATTTACCTTCCTCTTCAATAAACAAACCCATTAAACGGTAGCATTCACAATAACGACTCGTTGCAGATGTTCCAGAAGCAGGATTCTTTTGAAACTGGATAAATGCTTCGTTCATAGCCTTATTAAGTTGGCTATAAATAATATCTCTGTACGGTCTTTTAGGATCTTTAACGAATTCCTCATTTACTGTCCAAATATTTACCCCTACTTCAGTAACGCTATAACTGTGTTTGTCTAAAAAATACTGGATATATGGATTTGCTTTGAGTGCTTCAGCTCCTTTTTCTGTAAGCTTCCATGTACGTTCTTTAACGAAAGCACACAATGCCTCCTCCGAAACATCAGACAACTGATTGATGATCTCCTCCTTTTTTCCCTTGATAGATATGTTTAAAGCTACCGCCATCTCCTTGAGTTCCGTTAGCTTAAATCCCGGCAAACAGTCCTTTGCATTTCCTATTTCCAGAAACGTCCTGCTGTGCAGATCTTTTAACATTTTCAAAGGATTGGAAATCTCATATGTATGGATCAAATAACTCGGAAAGTTAGTTTCAGTTGTTTTGTATTTTTCTGCAAGCAAAAGCATAACAAGCTCAGCCGGATACAGTCCGTATGCATCCGGTTTGCCTTTTAAGTGAAGCGAAGGAGTGTTGGTAATTCTTTTGCTAGTTTCCACCTTTTCAACATTTGGTTGAATGATGTTTTTTACAGATTTCTTTCCAAATAACGAAGAGAAGAAAGACATTTAATCACCTCATATACTGGTTTTTGCTAATATACCATACGAAAACAATTATCGCAATACTATTCGCGCGCAAGAAACGCTACAGCAAGATAAGTTGCTGTGGCGAAACTGTTTTACGAGCACCCGCCATTTATTGGAGAGCTTTTTTATATCCAATTTTTATTTAACTGCGACCGTTTTATTTTGCAGATCGAATGTTAATACTTTTTCCCCTATTTTTCTCGTTTCCCATCTGTCATGCTCACCGTCACAATGAGGATAATTATCTATCCAAGTATAGGTGGGAAAGCTCATGATTATCCTGCTATCCTTCACATCACAGCATACCTCTTCATAGACCTGCTTGCCGATTTCAACTTCAGGGAGCTCGCCTATAGCTTCAATCTGACCATTCACATTATAAATTTCAACCTTACCCTTTGCATGTATAATTGCCGCTACTCGTTCTTTTTCAAAAAGAATCCTTGTTTCGGAAATATATCCCGATGCTATTTGAAAGCTCTTTCCGCTTTTTTCTTTTTCGCTGTCAAAAATAATATCATACTTTTCCATTAAACAACCCTCATTTTATCAACTTAAATACAGTTAAACCCAAGATGTCAAAGGATATCTTGGGTTTCTGCTTTTAATCTAAACTTTTCATCGTGGGGAACAAGAGAACGTCTCTGATAGCTGCGGAATCTGTAAAGAGCATGCACATACGGTCGATACCGTAGCCGATACCGCCTGTGGGAGGCATACCTATTTCAAGAGCATTGAGGAAATCCTCGTCCGTATGGTTTGCTTCCTCGTCGCCCTTTGCAAGCTGCTCTTCCTGTGCCGCAAAGCGTTCACGCTGATCTATGGGATCGTTAAGCTCGGAGTAAGCGTTTGCCATTTCCCATCCGTTCATGAAAAACTCAAAGCGCTCAACGTATTCAGGATTGCCGGGCTTTTTCTTCGTAAGGGGAGAAATCTCAATGGGATGGTCCATAACAAACGTCGGCTGAACAAGGTGTTCTTCAACAAACTGCTCAAAGAACAGATTGAGTATCTCACCTTTTGTATGGCGCTGTTCATATTCAACGTGCTTTTCGTCAGCAACCTTACGAGCTTGCTCAAGTGTGTGTATCTCGCTGAAATCAACGCCTGAATACTTCTTAACGGCGTCAACCATTGTGATTCGCTCAAAGGGCTTGCTCAGATCCATCTCGATGCCCTTATAAACGATAGTCGTCGTGCCAAGCACCTGCTGTGCAACATATCTGTACATATTCTCGGTAAGATCCATCATACCGTGATAATCGGTATACGCCTGATAAAGCTCCATAAGTGTAAACTCGGGATTATGACGTGTGTCAAGTCCTTCGTTACGGAAAACTCTGCCTATCTCATATACTCGCTCAATACCGCCGACGATAAGGCGCTTGAGATAAAGCTCCAAGGATATACGAAGCTTAAGGTCCTCGTCAAGAGCGTTGAAATGCGTTTCAAAGGGACGAGCCGCCGCGCCGCCTGCGTTGGAAACAAGCATGGGCGTTTCAACCTCGACAAATCCCTGTTCATCCAAAAATCTGCGGATAGTGCTGATTATCTTGGAGCGCTTAATAAAGGTATCCTTAACCTCGGGATTTACGATAAGGTCAATGTATCTTTGGCGATAGCGTGTATCGGTATCAACAAGACCGTGATACTTTTCAGGCAACGGCTGAAGTGATTTTGTCAAAAGCACGATAGACTTTGCGTGAACAGAAATTTCTTCTGTCTTCGTCTTAAATACAAAGCCAACTATACCGACGATATCGCCAATATCCCACTTTTTAAAATCAGCGTATACATCCTCACCGACATCGTCGCGGCGGATATATACCTGAATACGGCCTTTGCTGTCCTGAAGAGTGAAAAAGCTTGCTTTACCCATTATTCGGCGTGTAATAATACGGCCTGCAATAGATACGTCGCTGTTTTCAAGGCTTTCAAAATCATTCTTTATTTGGTCAGACGTGTGAGTAACATCATATTTTGTGATAACATACGGATCCTTGCCTGCCTGACGGAGAGCATCAAGCTTCTCTCGGCGTACAACGGCTTCAGCAGAAAGGCTTTGCTCCTTTTCCGCGGATACGTTCATATTTTCTTCCGACATCGGTTTCATCCTTTCATTTAGATAAACGCTGTTATTTAGATATAGACAAGATCTTATATCTTATTGGTCCTGCGGGAGCATCAACAACTATTTCTTCACCTGCTTCATGGCCGATAAGAGCCTTTCCGAGAGGCGATTCGTTGGAGATCTTTCCATTGAGCGGGTCTGCGCCGACAACGCCGACTACCTTTATGGACATTACCTCATCAAACTCTATATCAAGTATCTCTGCTTTTGTACCTATCGTAATGGTTTCAGAGGCATGCTGAGATTCCTCAACTATCTTAAAGTTAAGGAGCATCGCTTCAAGCTCCGCGATACGGTTTTCAACCATACCCTGCTCGTTTTTCGCTTCATCATATTCGCTGTTTTCGGAAAGGTCACCGAATCCGCGGGCAGTTTCGATGCTTTGAGCAACTTCCTTTCTGCGTTGTGTCTTCAGATAATCGAGCTCGCTTTGAATTTTATCATGCTCCTCTTGAGTGAGAAGTGTAACTTTTATGTCGCTCATACTGATAATTTCCTTTCTTGAATATGCTTTAAAATATATATTCTTATATTATAACACGAATTTTCAACTTGTCAATAAAAATTTTGCTACTACCGCTTTACAGTCGCTTTTCAAGCTCCGCTTTCATATCCTCATAGCCGGGCTTGCCCAAAAGGGCGAACATATTCTTCTTATATGCTTCAACGCCGGGCTGATTGAAGGGATTTACGCCGAGAATGTAGCCTGAAATTGCGCAAGCCTTTTCAAAGAAGTAGATAAGGTAGCCCATTGTTTCAGCACCCATATCGGAAAGCTCGATCGTCATGTTCGGTACACCGCCGTCTGTATGTGCAAGTGCAGTGCCCTCGTAAGCCTTGCGGTTTACATAAGAAACGGATTTTCCTGCAAGGAAGTTGAGTCCGTCAACGTTTTCCTCGTCAGCTTCAACCGTAACGTCCGTCTTTACCGTGTCGTACATAACAAACGTCTCAAACTGATTGCGAAGTCCGTCCTGAATATACTGACCGAGAGAGTGAAGGTCTGTGGAGAAAGATACGGCTGCAGGGAAAATACCCTTTTGATCCTTGCCTTCGCTTTCGCCGTAAAGCTGCTTGAACCATTCAGCCATATATGTGAAGGAGGGTTCAAAGCAAGCCAGAACCTCAGTTGTTCTGCCCTTTCTGTAAAGGATGTTGCGATATGCCGCATACTTGTAGCAATCGTTTTCATAAAGGTCGGGATTTGCAAAATCAGCACGAGCCTTTGCCGCACCTGCCATAAGAGCATCTATGTCAATGCCCGCGCTTGCAATAGCCAAAAGTCCGACAGCTGTTAAAACGGAAAATCTTCCGCCTACGTTGTCAGGAACGACAAACGTGCGGTACCCCTCTGTGTCAGCAAGCTTTTTCAGCGCGCCGCGGCTCTTGTCCGTCGTAACGTAAATTCTGTCCTTCGCCTCGTCGCCGTAACGCTCCTCCATCCATTTTTTGAACACACGGAAAGCAATGGCAGGCTCTGTTGTCGTACCTGATTTTGATATGACGTTTACGGAAACGCGCTTGCCCTCGCACATAGCGACAAGCTCGGCAAGATATGCAGAGCTGATATTGTTACCTGCAAAGAAAATCTGCGGGGTATCCTTGGCGATAAAATTATAAAACGGAGAGGTCAAGCCCTCGATAACTGCGCGAGCGCCGAGATAAGAGCCGCCGATACCGATAACGATGAGAACATCCGTGTCGGAGATTATCTTTTTAGCCGCTTTTTTGATTTCCGCAAATTCAGCTTTATCATAATTTTCAGGAAGGTCAAGCCATCCTATAAAATCATTTCCCTCGCCTGTTCCCGTGTGAAGAAGCTCGTGCGCCGCTTTTACCTGCGCTGAAATACCTGTAAGCTCCTGTTCGGAAACAAAGCTTTTCATGTTTTTTACATTAAGTTTAAGTCCCATTTTTCCTATTCCTTTCAGTTAAACAGCGCATCTCTGCGCCGTATTTTTTATAATATTTATCTTTGTAGCTGACTCATCATACCTGACTGATGCAGGCTGACGAAATCCGTATCAGACATTATCATATGGTCCAGCAGCGTCACATCCACAGCCTTAAGCGCTCTGTATATCTTTTCCGTCGTTACAATATCTGTCTGCGACGGTATGAGCACGGCGTTGGGATGATTATGTGCAACTACTGCGGCAACCGCGTTATATTTCAAAGCAGCCGCAACTATTTCACGCACGCTCAGCGCCGCCATATTTACCGAGCCTGCCGTCATTTTTTCGCAGGCAATTATACGGCGATGTCCATCCAACAAAAGCAGGTACATGACCTCAACATTCACACCTGCAAAAAAAGGCATCAGGTATTTTCCGATATCCTCAAGGCTATTGACAAAGCTGCCATTTTGCATCTTGCTTTTAGCGTATCTCCTGTAAAAATCGGGGACAGCTTTAATTAAAAGCGCACTGCTCTCACCTATTCCGTCAACAGCTATAAGCTCCTCCATCGGTGCATCAAACACGGCATGCAGACTTCCGAATCTGTCAATGAGCTTGTGCGCCGTTTTGTTCGTGTCGCATCTCGGTATGGCGAAAAATAATAACAATTCTAAAACAACGTGTTCCTCAAGGGAATCCATACCTTCTCGCAGATAGCGTTCCTTAAGCCGTTGTCTGTGTGCTGTATGCTCACCTTTCGTCATTTTTCCTATCCTTTCGGGTTAATGTACTGTTGATTTTTTTCGTCATGTATTGTATAATACTGTTAAAATCAAAATCAGAGGTATTATATGGCTAAATTAAACCTTTTCTCGTTTTTTTCCGACAAACGCAAAAACAAGCGTATTGACGACGATATAAAAGCCGACGTCCTTAAAAAGCTTCACGGACGTCCCGTCAAGTATGTCACGTGCAGAAACGACGAAACATACGGCGAGACGATTCTCGGCAGAGACGGCGTAATAAACCTTACCGACGACAGCATTATCGTTGCCTGCGGCAACAACATCGTTTTCCGCTGTAAGCTTGATGGCTTAGACCTGGGCGAGCTGTTGGCACTCAACGGCGTCAACCTTTACGGTGTGGACGAAACTGTCGGTCATTACCGCCATATAGTTGCATATTATCTTTACCATTCAAAGTAAAGCTTAAAGCTTTGCACCCTTTGAGCCCTTTGTTCCAAGCTTTGCCGCCGAAATGACGTTGCTTTCAAAGGAGAACATAAGACTTGCTTTTTCTCGCTGCCTTTTCAGCGCAAGTGAAATAAGCTTATCAATAAGCTGAGGATATTTTATTCCCAAAGGCTCCCAAAGATAGAAGGAAAGCGAGCCCGGAATAGTGTTTATCTCGTTTATATAGATATGTCCGTTCGAGCCGTCAAGCAAAAAGTCAATTCTCGCAACGCCGTTGCAACCCAGCACCTTGAACGCTTTTACTGCAAGCTCGCGTATTTTCTCACGCTGAGTGCTGTCTATATCGGCAGGAAGCTTTCTCGAAAGAGAAGCCATCCCCTTTGAACCCGTTTTTTTCGCGCCGCCCATATATTTTTCCTCAAAGGACAGTATTTCATCCGCACTTACAGGCTCTTCGCATTCGGACGCCTCAGCACTCTCACTGTCACCCAAAACGGCGCAGTTTATCTCTCTGAGCTCAACTACTGCAGGCTCAACCAATGCACGCGTTGAAAATGTAAAAGCAAGCTCAAGCGCATCCAAAAGCTCCTGCTCGTCGGATGCTTTTTTTATGCCTATACTTGATCCCAAATTAATGGGCTTTACTATAACGGGGTAAGCAAACGCGCTTACGATACGGCTTATAACTCCGTCGGGATTTTTATCGAATTCAAACCGTGAAAAGCATCGGCAATCGAGCACGGGGATGCTGTTATCCTTAAGTATCGCCTTCATAACGTACTTATCCATGCCTACGGCAGAGGCAAGCACGTCGCAGCCAACGTAAGGCAAGCCAAGCATTTCTATCCAGCCCGCTATCGTTCCGTCCTCAACGTTTGTACCGTGAACAATGGGAAAAGCAACGTCTATATTGTCAAACAAAACGCTTCCGAAAAGCTTTCTCGGACTGCGCACAACAGCGACCTTGCCGCCTTTCTTTTCAAGCGTAACACGCATACCTCTTCTGAGGAGAAGGGGGATATCTCTGTAGGACTCAATACTGTCGAAGCCAAAGCCTGTGTACATTTCGTTTTCTTTTGTTATATAGATGGGAACGACCTCATATTTTTCACGATCGAATGATGCCATTGCCTGAACGGCAGATATGATAGATATTTCATGCTCTGTACTTTTTCCTCCGAAAAAAACAGCTACTCTCGTTTTCATCTTCACTTCGATCCTTTCTTAATAAGCACAATTTCAGCACTTTATTTATATGTTAATATAATTATTTATATTGGCACTATTTAAATATTATACTTCATTCATCTGCTTTTGTAAAGCATTTTTTTACTATATTTAAGCATTTTCTTCGTCAAAATTATTTAAAAAAACTTTTTTGTCATTTTACCAAATTTTTTTACAAAAAAGTATTGACATATAATTTTTGAGTGTTATAATACACGTACAAAAACATTTTTTTCAGAAAGTAGCAGGCATTCTTATAACTCGAAATAAAAAACAACATATCCGTAAGGTTACTAGTTTTCAGCTGTAAAGTCCTATCTTTATTGCACTTTTCGTGTTATGGGCGTTGTCTGCATTTTTTATCGGCGTAACATCTCGCCGAAGTGAAAAAGGAGGGTTTTTATGGAGGAGAAATCACCTATTACCAACAGACCAATACCGCAGCAAGCATTATCCTTGGTCACAAAGCAGCTTGACAGCGGCGAATCCGTGCTTTTTGCCGTTGTAGGCGATCTCGGTCTTGACGGAAAATACGCGCAAACAGTTTTGTTCGTCAGCGAAAAACGCTTTTTCGTCACAGATGCATCTCTCGACGGCGGAATCCGCGCTTATGTACATACCGACGTTGAAAAGATCGAGGTCAAGCGCATGTACGGTAATGCCCGTCTGAGCGTTACGTTCAAATCGGGAGAAAAATGCAAAGCATTCCGCTCCACTTACGCCGTCGCATCACTTTGCGATGCCGCCGCTTTGTTCATTGAGCATATGAGCACAGGCACAGCTGATCTGGCAGAGGAGCTTGACATTGTTGATGCTACTTATGAAAAAATGATGAGCGTTTGTCCCAAATGCGGACGCACGCTTTTGCGTCCCGGCGCAGACTGCATACAGTGTCAGTCAAAGAAAAATCTTGCAGGAAAGCTGCTTAAATACGTCAAGCCCGAAACCGGCCGTCTTCTGTTTTCCCTTTTACTTTCCCTTATAACCACGGGTATGGCGCTCGTTCCGCCGTACATTACGAGTATCCTCGTTGACGATATTCTTCCCAATAACAATAAAGAAATGCTCAACATCGTCGTACTCGTGCTTTTCGGCACGTATATTGTCCAGCATCTTATCGGTGTATTCCGCGGCTATATGCTTCGCGTATCGGGCGACAACATCGTTCGTGACCTGCGAAACGACGTTTACCGCAAAGCGCAGTATCTGCCCATGAAGTTTTACGATAAGACCTCCACAGGCTCCGTTATCAACCGTATCAGCGGCGACACGGCAACCATTCAGGGCTTCATGCTCCGAATTTCTCAGGAAGTTGTCGTTCAGTTTTTCCTTATGGTCGGAATTATTGCCATAATGTTCGCCATGAACTGGAAGCTTTCTCTGCTTTCCCTTATTCCCGTTCCCTTCGTCGTAATCGGTGCACGTATTTTCGGCAGAAAAATTGCACCCTTCTACCGCAGAATATGGCGTCGCTGGTCTGCCGTTACATCGGTGCTTACCGACACTATCCCCTGCGTGCGCGTTATCAAATCCTTTGCAGGCGAGCAGCGTGCAGTTTCCCGCTTTGAAAAATACAACGATGAATGGCGCAAGGTCGATATCCGCTCCGCGCGTATCACAACCGTTTTCCCCAACATCGTCTCCTTCGTTATTACCTGCGGCTCTTTACTTATCTGGCTTGTGGGCGGCAATTGGGTAATTGATTCAAACGGCGCTGCACTTTCCGCAGGTATACTTGTTTCCTTTATTTCGTATACAAGTATGTTCTACGGTCCCGTAAACTTCTTTGCTAACCTCAGCGACTCTTATCAAGGTGCTCTTTCATCGGCAGAGCGTGTTCTCGATATCCTCGACACAGAGCCTGAGCACGATTTCCAAAAGGGCAACATTCCCGAAAAGATTGAAGGCAAAATTGAGTTCCGCAACGTAAATTTCTCCTTCGACCGTACAAAAAAAGTCCTTTCCAACATCAATCTCGTTATTGAGCCCGGTGACATAGTCGGTATCGTCGGAACGACAGGCTCAGGTAAATCCACCTTGATAAACCTTATCATGCGCTTTTACGACCATTACGACGGTGAAATTCTTATGGATGGCAAGGACATCCGCGATATTGATATGGAATACTACCGCTCCCGTATCGGCTACGTTCAGCAAGAGCCCATGATGTTCTCCGACACCATCTTCAACAACATCGCATACGGCGTTCCCGACGCGCCTGTTGAGGCCGTCATGCACGCCGCAACCGTCGCCAACGCCCACGGCTTCATCGCTCTTCAACCCGATGCGTATGATTCCATGCTCGGCGAGCGCGGCGTAGGTCTTTCAGGCGGTGAAAAGCAGCGTCTTTCCATTGCCCGTGCCGTGCTTAAAAATCCCAGCATACTCATTTTCGACGAAGCTACCGCCGCCGTTGACTCTGAGACGGAAAACCTCATTCAAACAGCTATTGAGCGTTTGATAAGCGGCAGAACGACACTCATGATAGCTCACCGTCTTTCCACCTTGCGCAAAGCAAACAAGATCATCGTTGTTGACAAGGGTGAAATAATCGAAAACGGCTCACACGAGGAGCTTATGGCACTCAAGGGCAAGTATTACAAGCTCATTCAGATACAGTCCATGTCCGAGCAGCTTCGCAAGGATAAAGAGGAAGCCAATTTCGAATAAAAAGAGCACCCGCTCATATCGAAGAAAGGAAGCCTTTGAAGGCACAGGTTAATATATGGCTATAAATTATGTTGAAGGTGACCAGATCCGCGTTACAAAAGCTGATTGGAACCTTGTTGATATAGAATATTATAACGGTGAAAAGTTCTACGGTCTTGAGCCGCGCCGCCTCTTTCCTCTCAGCGGTCTGACAAAGTACATTACCTTGCTGGACGTTGAAAACAAAGAGGAGCACGCCGTCATCCGCGATCTTGCCACGTTAATGCCCGAATCAAGAGCTGTTATTGAAGAATGTCTTAACGAGTATTACCTTATTCCGAGGATCATTCGTCTTTTGGAAAGAGAAGAAAAATACGGCATTCTCAAATGGACGGTGGAAACTGACCGCGGCGTGCGCAGTTTTGATATCCGCAACCGTCACAGCGATATAAAGGTATTGTACGACGGCAGAGTTTTAGTCCGTGACTCCGACGACAACCGTTATGAAATACCAAATCTGAACGAGCTGGACAAGTCCAGCATGCGTATACTCAATATGGACATTTAAAAAACTCTTTACAATTTTGTCCGTGTGCTGTATAATATATATATAATATTCAGTTAATAATACATTTTGAATAGTGAGGAATAAAAATGAAACTTGTTTTAGCAGTTATCCACAACGACGATAGCGCTATCGTCACGTCTGCACTTACTCAGGACGGATTTTTCGTCACCAAGCTTTCCACAACAGGCGGATTTCTTATGGTCGGCAACACCACTCTTCTCATCGGTACAGAGGACGATAAGATAGACGCTATAAAGGATATTTTGAAAAAGCATTGTTCCACAAGAAAGCAGATAAACGCTTCCGCACGTTCCTTCGGCAGAGGACTTAAAAGCGACGATATTGCCGAGGAAGCAACCGTCGGCGGCGCTATCTTCTTCGTACTCAACGTTGATACGTTTGAAAAGCTGTAAACACATATTAAAAGGAGATGGAATGATCCATCTCCTTTTAATATGTAAGAAAATTTTTTCTCCGTCACTGTTATCAGAGCAATTTACAAAAACAGCTATGGAAATATTGACGCAAAAAATGGTCTATGCTATAATATGTAAAGCAAAGGAAGTGTTTTATATATGGTAGATATCGGTTTCTCTCTGCAATCACAGTACGACCTCTCCGAGGAGCGTGTTGTTACATTGCTCAGCGACGCAGGCTTTTCCGCAGTTTCTCCCGTCTGGTCTCAGGCTTTGTCTTTGGATTCTCTTGCAAACCACCTACAAAAGTGCAACATGACGATCCAATCACTCCACGCGCCCCACGGCGGTATTGCTCACCTTTGGAACTCCAAAGACGTTCAGTCCCTAATAACTAAAAATAACATCATCGGCTGTATCGACGCTTGCGCTCAATTTGGAATTCCCGTTGCTGTTGTACATTGTTGGCAAGGCTTACAGTATACCTTTCCAAATGGACCCTTGGATTTTTCCGTTTTTGACAACATTACAGACTACGCCGAAAAAAGAAACGTTTCTATTGCCTTCGAAAACCTAGAGGGTGAGGAATATCTTCAGGCGTTGATGACACGTTATCGTGATCGTTCCCATATCGGTTTTTGCTGGGACTCAGGTCACGACCATTGCTATCCTCACAAGCTGGACTTTTTGGAATCCTTCGGTCAGCGACTGATCATGACACATATCAACGACAATCTTGGTCTGAGAGATCCAAGCGGTGTTCCCACCGGAAAAGATGATTTGCATTTTCTCCCCTACGACGGAAGAATACTTTGGGAAAACGCTATTGTCAGGTTAAAAAACCTGCCGAAGCAAAAAATTCTGAACTTTGAGCTAAAAAAACGTTCATCCTCTACTGCGCCGAATGATCTGATATACGACAACCTTTCTACCGAGGAGTTTATCCGTCTTGCAGGACAGCGTGCCCGTCAGATAGCTGATCTTTATGAGCAGATAATTACCGAACAAAAAAATGTATAAAACCGAACCGAATGCCATTTTAGCTGTTGGCTATACCGTGGGATACAAGCGTTACAACAGCACTAAAAAAGGTCTGAGATTTTTCTCAGACCTTCTTGTTTTTAAAATACCAACTGCACCAATAACATATAGCAGACTGTTCCCGAAACAATGCTTATCAGCGTGTTTCGCTTCCATATGTGAAAAACGGCAACGACTGCGCATCCTATCAGCGGCGGTAAAAATCCCGACACACTCGTAAAGCTTACGTCCTTTAAGCAGTACACAACCAGCATTCCCATAACGGCAAAGGGAAGCACCTTGCCCAGCTTTTCAATTATTTTCGGCGTTTTCCTGTCTCCGCTCCATATCAAAAAGGGCAAAAATCGAATTGCCGCCGTAGTCAAAGCAATAACCGCAACCGTTATCCATACATACGTTCCGTTCATTTTTCGCCCTCCTTTATAAGTGAAAGTAAGAGCGCTATAACAAGCATGGCAGGAATAAGAAATTTTTCGCTTCCGAATACCGCAAGGCATATTACAGATACCGAAACGCCTATAATTGCAGGGCTATGTTTTTTCGTGCTCAGCCATTGCTCAATGAAAACTGTAAGAAAAAGCGCCGTCAGCGCAAAATCTATACCCTCGCTGTTGAACTTTACAAGCGAGCCAACGGCGGCACCCAATAAAGAGCCCGCCACCCAATAAATATGATTGAAAAGCGATACAAAAAAATAATAATTATTCCTGCTTTCCGCCGTGACATTCGCGTTGTCGTGACACACCAACGAATACGTTTCATCGGTCAGTGCAAATATAAGATAAGGCTTTATCTTCCCCGTCCCTCTGTATTTATCCAGCATTGATATACCGTAAAACAAATGCCTTGCATTGACCATAAGCGTTGTAAGAAACGCGGTTATCAGCGACACGCCGCCCGTGAGCAGACCTATAGCTATATACTGCATAGATCCTGCGTATATGAAAACACTCATGGCAAGAGCGAGGAGTATGCTGTAGCCGTTGGCTTTAAGTATAATTCCAAATCCGAAGCCCAGCACAAGATACCCTGTCATAACGGGAATTGTCGCAACAAACGATTGCTTAAGTGTTTTTCCCATACCGTAATTCTACCTTCATAACGTGCATAATTTATTATACGCACATTATACCACAAAAGCATTTGCGAAACAATACCCTTCATCGCACGTTAAAGCATTTTTACCACCCAATATATTACGCCGTAAACGATGCTTGCCACCGTGCCGTAAACGATAACAGGCCCTGCTATTGTAAACATTTTCGCACCCACGCCGAGAACGAAGCCCTCGCTTTTAAATTCAAGGGCAGGAGAAACAACTGCATTTGCAAAGCCCGTTATGGGCACTACCGTACCTGCACCTGCGTGCTTTGCCAGCTTGTCGTAAAGCTTAAGGCCCGTAAACAAGGCACTTAAAAATATCAAGGATACGGAAGTCGCTGTAGCGGCTTCTTTTTTAGTAAAATCAAGCATATTCATCCAGCCGTCGCAAATAAGCTGACCTAAAACACAAATAAGCCCGCCTACGACAAAAGCCAAAATACAATCCTTAGCTATTATACCTATGGGAGTTGGCTTTTCAGCTAATCTTTTATATTCATTTTTCGACATTTTCATATTTATCATTCCTCTGCGTATAATAATATTCGTCAACGGTTCACCGTCATATGTATTTTTCGCAATGCAGCCGCATATATTCATATACAAAGATTTTTTCATGCTGCATTGCCGCCGTAAAGGAGCGGATCTATATGCTTCGTCTTATAAGAGATATGATATCGCGCTTTTTCGATCATGAGGTCTCAAGATCAGGCGTTGTTTTAGCTTATTTTCTTCTTTTTTCGATCTTTCCCATGCTGATCACTTTAAACGTGCTTTTAAGCGCCGCCGACCTTACCGACGCTATTTTTTCAAACACTATCAAAGCGCTTTTTCCCGATGAGATCTTTTTCCTCATAACGAGTTACCTTGAATATATTTCCACAATAGAAGGCCCCGCCATATTTATAACAGGCGTTTTCCTTACGCTCTTTTCGTTTTCACGGGCTGTAAACGCCCTCATTTTCGCCGTAAACCGCGCATATGATACTCAAGGTCACATTTCACGCCGCCGTGCCTTTTTGCGCTCCGTTGCCGTAACAGGTGTGCTCGCCGCAACCTTTATTGCAACGCTTCTCATTTTGATTTTAGGGCGAGGTATACTTTCCGAGCTTATGCTCTATTCGGGACAATGGCTGAAGTATTTCGAAATATGGAACGCTGCGCGCTTTTTCGTTTTAGGAGTATTTATTTTCGGCGCGCTCTCCCTTATTTACTTTCTGCTTCCCGCAAACCGTCCCCCCTGGCACACCATAATTCCCGGCACGGCGTTTGCGCTCGTGTGCTGGATGGCAATGACTGCGGCTTTCTCATATTACGTTTCCGAAATAGCTGATTATTCCCGTATTTACGGCTCCTTGGGCGTGGTGATAATGCTGATGTTCTGGCTTTATCTGACGAGCGCTGTGCTTATTTTAGGCGGTGAGCTCAATGCATCACTGGCTAAACGCCGAGCCAAACAACAAGAAAGGTAAAAAATGAAAAGCATTTTAGACAGCAAACTTTTTCCCGTAGCGCTTATCATCGCGGCATTGGGTGCATTTCTTCTTTTAACGCCGTCGCTTTTTACTCAAAAAACAGAAGAGCCCGACCTTGTTGCGCAGGCAGCCGAAGCCGACAAGGTGTTTGTAAAACAGCTGGAATCACAGCTTGCCGCAATCGTAAAAAGCATCACGGGAAAAGCACCCGTAAGCGTGACAGTCACCTTGGAAAGCGGCACGCAGTACGTTTATCACAGTGATAGCTCCGCCTCAAGCTCCCCTTCCCAAAGCAGTTCTCAAAATAAGCTCGTTACAGTTTCCTCATCCTCAGGCGAACAACAACCCATACTCATCAGACAAATACTTCCGCAAATAATGGGTGCTGTAATCGTATGTGACGGCATAAACGCAAGCTCTTTTGAATATAAAATAACAGAAGCCGTAAAAACAGCCCTCGGCATACCGTCGAGCAGAATATTCGTCACCTTTTCGTGATAAGTTTTGATTACAAAATATTTTATAAGGAGTACATATTATGGACAAAAACAATCAAATCAAAAAAGGACAGGGAAATTTTTCTTTTAAAAACGCAAGTGATAAGGCTGTAAAATATTTTGCCAACAAACGCGGCTACGTCGCCGTTGCGTTTTTTATTCTCGCCATAGCCTTGGCACTTTATCTTAATTGGAGTCTTACAAGCACGGAGTTTGGAAATGATGACGATTACATAAGCACTCTTTTCAGCGGTGAAAACGCTACGCCCACAGCCATACCCACCGCAGCACCCACAAGCGACGATGCAAGCAACGATGAATTTTTCTCAAACGCAAAACTTGCCAAAACAAAGGCTCGTGACGAATCCGTGGAGATACTGAAAGCCATAATCGAAAACAGCCTTTCCTCTGAGGATGCCCGTGACACAGCTGCAGGCGAAATGTCGGAGATAGCCGCCAGTATCGCCACGGAGGCAAACATCGAAAGCTTGCTCAATGCAAAGGGCTTTGAGCACGTAATGGCGACCGTCAGCAGCAGCGGTGCGACCGTTATGGTGCGGAAAGAGAACCTCACAGGGGCACAAGTTGCACAAATTAAAGATATTATTTTATCAGAAACAGGATTATCTGTTGACAAAATCAAGGTAAATGAGGTAAAATAGTAATATACAAATCGTAACGATTTAAGGAGTATAATTAAAATGGAACAAAACACACAAAACAGCACAAATATCACTAACGGAAATATCCGCATCTCTGACGATGTTTTAGCGACCATAACAGGTGTTTCCGCAACGGAGATCGACGGCGTTGCCGCTTTGGCAAAAACCTTCACGGGCGATCTTAAAGGTCTTATCTCCAACAAGCGCGAAACAAAGGGTATTAAAGTCGAAATATCTTCCGATGAGAAAATTTCCGTTGATATTTCCCTCATCGTTTATTATGGCAGAAAGATCCCCGATATTGCCGCTGACGTTCAGGAAAACGTATACAAGAACCTTACGAGCATGACAGGCTACACGGTAGACAAGATCAACGTTACCGTTGCCGGAATAATTTTCGAAAAGCCTGAAAAGTCTGCTGAATAAGCGGCTGTAAAACGAAAGGTGAATAAAACAATGGACGAAAAACCTATGAGCAGACATAAAGCCAGAGAGCACGCATTCTGTCTGATATTTACTCACGATTTTAATACCGATCTTACAGCCTCCGATACAATAGAAAGCTATCAGGAGGCTGAAGGCGTTACCCTTGACAGTTTCGCTTGCGATACGTTTTGCGGAACAGTAGATTATATCATTCAGATAGACGATACCATAAGCCGCTACGCAAAAAGCTGGAAGCTTGCAAGAATATCAAAGGTATCTCTCGCTGTGCTCCGTCTCGCCTTCTACGAGCTTCTTTACAGCGAACTGAAGGAGAAAAACATAATCATAAACGAAGCGATCGAGCTTGCAAAAAAATACGAGGACGAAAAAGCCGCTTCATTTGTAAACGGCGTGCTCGGCGCATACGCAAAGGACTGCGCAAATGAATAGCTCACCTCTTTTCCTCGGCATAGATACCAGCAATTACACAAGCTCCGCCGCCATCGTTTGCGAAAACGAACACATATCGAAAACACAGCTTTTATCTGTCGGCGACGGTATGCGCGGCGTCAGACAAAGCGATGCCGTTTTCATGCACAGCCGCAACCTTCCTCCGCTTTTACAGCAGCTTTTCAGCGAAATTGACACCTCGCGCATTGCCGCTGTCGGAGTTTCAACAAGACCGCGTAACGTGGAGGGCTCGTATATGCCCGCCTTCACCGTCGGTCAAGGCTACGCTCATACCATAGCAGCAGCTCTCGGTGTTCCCTGCTTTGATCTTTCTCATCAGCAAGGACATATCGCCGCAGGGCTTTTTGGGCTTGATGCATTCGATACGCCTGATTTTGCCGAAAGCTTTTACGCGTTCCACGTTTCAGGCGGCACTACGGAGCTTCTTCTTTGTGAAAACCGCGACGGCGACATCGCTTGTCAGCTCATCGGTGCTACCAGCGACCTTCACGCAGGTCAGGTAGTTGACCGTATCGGCGTAAAACTCGGCATTTCCTTCCCTTGCGGAAAGGAAATAGACAAGCTTGCTCAAAACGCCGATAAAAATCTGTCCCACGCCGTTTCTGTAAAAGGGCTTTCCTGCTCTCTTTCAGGCGCTGAAAATCTTTGCCTGCGCTTTTTGGAAAACGGTGAAAGCGCTGAAAACGTGGCGCTGTTTCTTTTAACTTATATTGAGCGCAGTCTTTGCGCCGTTATAGAAAACGCATTCACGCAATACGGTACACGTCCCATTCTTTTTGTAGGCGGTGTAATGTCAAACTCCATTATACGCGCTCGCATGACAAAGCGTTTTAAATGCCGCTTTGCTCCTGCGGAGCTTTCCCGCGACAACGCCGTCGGCATCGCCGCACTAGCTATGATAAAGGCGAAAAAATTGTAATTTTGAAAAGGATGCATCAATATGGCAAACGCATGGAGCGATCTTCGCGACAAATGCACACAGTGTAAAGAATGTCAGCTTTTTGAAAAGCGGACGAACGTTGTTTTCGGCGACGGAAATCCCATGACTGATATAATGTTCATCGGGGAGGGCCCGGGCGAGCAAGAGGATATAAAGGGCAGAGCCTTCGTCGGTCCTGCAGGTCTTTTACTTGACAGATATCTCGACTACATCGGACTTGACCGCACTAAAATATACATTGCGAACATCGTAAAATGCCGTCCGCCTCAAAACCGAGATCCGCTTGAGCAGGAGCAGGAAATATGTATGCAATGGCTTCGCGCCCAAGTTCGTCTTATACGCCCGAAAATAATCGTATGTCTTGGCAGAATTGCCGCAAAAAAGCTTATAGGACCTGATTTTCGCATAACAGTCGATCACGGAAAATGGTTTGAACGCGGCTCTTTTCATATTATCGCCACATATCACCCTGCCGCACTTTTACGCGCCCCCGACAAAAAAGGTGAAGCTCTTGATGATTTTCTTGAAATTGAAAAGAAAATGAATGAGCTTGGACTTTTCGGAAAGGAAGATTAAGCATTGACTTTAAAAAATAGAATTTCAGCTTTTTTCATTATTGCCGCGCTTATTTTTTCTTTATGCGCCTGCAATAACAACACCACAAGAGCCGTCAACGAAATCACCGTTAAAACAATTCTCGGCACAGAGCTTGTCATTCCCGAAAATGCCGCAAATACGGTCTATTTTGCTTACGAGACCGACAGCTACGACATCGGTGAAGCACGCTTTTCCATAAGCGGTATCGACTACACCCTTCGCGCCGCAAAGACTGACAGCTACACAGACGTTTCGCAAACAAAGCTTGCCTACGACCATAATTCCAGCGCTGTAATCGGCGGTGACTCCGTTGAGTTGCGCTATTTCCCCGGCAAGCAGGGCGTTGCCTTGTGGTACGATGACGAGCTTGGTATCTCCTATTCCCTTTTTATGAACGCAGGAGCAACTCAGGAGCTTCTCACCTCTGCCGCCCGCCGTTGCCGACATGACTCTTCTGAACTTTCACCCGGACTTTCCGAAGGCGAATACAGCTATGCAAACGGCGTTTATATTAAAGAAACGGACGATGCCATTTATTTTGTCGCAGGTGCGCCGAAAGAGGCAGACCTGCTTGATTCCGCATGGCGTATGCAATTTGCTTCCTCCGTTTGTGAAGAGAAAACATCCGTTGGAAAGACTTGCTATGTATTTCTCGTTACAGCTTTGGACGACAGCGGAAAAGTTGATTTTGAAACAAAAAAATTACAAACTATTGTAAAGGTAACGTTTAAAAACGGCGAGGCAAGCAGTGCTTCGTACACGGGCAATTTTTCTCTTGCCGATATTATAAAACAGCAATAGCTGTTTGAGGTATAACTATGAAATCCAAAGATAAAAAAGAAAGGTTTATTCTTCGTTTGCGCGAGCAATACAAGGCTCATAAAAAGACTTTTATAGCATATTTCATTTTACGTTTTTTAGTTATCACCGCGCTGATCCTTCAGCTTTTCAATAAAAATTACGAAAACGTATTTTTGTGCGTGCTGACCTTAGTGCTTTTCACCTTGCCGAGCTTTGCAAAAAAGCAGTTTCGCATAGAACTGCCCGACGCCCTTGAGATCATCGTATATCTTTTCATTTTTGCCGCAGAAATTCTCGGTGAGCTTCACTCCTTTTATACCATATTTTCATTTTGGGACACGATGCTCCACACCATAAACGGCTTTCTTTGCGCCGCTATCGGCTTTTCCACCGTTGACCTTTTGAACAGACGTCAGCGCCCCTCTGTTTCACTCTCACCGTTTTACATGGCAATGGCGGCGTTTTGCTTTTCCATGACGATCGGCGTTTTGTGGGAATTTTTCGAATTCGGTGCAGATATCCTTTTGCACACTGATATGCAAAAGGATGCCATCATCTCGCAGATCAACTCCGTCACTCTCGACCCTGACGGCCTTAACAAGGTCGTTCATCTTCCCATCGAAAGCGTAGCTGTAAACGGCAACGATTGGCTCGCCGCATACGGCGGATATATCGACATTGGGCTTTACGATACGATGAAGGATCTATTTGTAAACTTTATCGGCGCCGTTGTCTTCTCCTTTATCGGATTTTTCTATGTCCGCACCCGCGGCAAGGGCAAATTCGTCCAAAATTTCATCCCTACGCCTGCGGAAAATACCAACACAGATGAAAGCGAAGGAATATAGCTCTTTTTTACAAAAAAACGCTCTTTTTTACATTGACGAATTAGTTTTACTATGTTAAAATCACATAAACGAGGAAAGGCATAGGTGACGTATATGACACACAGAGAACGACTTTTAGCAGTACTTAATTACGAAAAAGCAGATAGGATCCCTGTTGTTCATTTCGGATTTTGGGGCGAAGCCCTTCAAAAGTGGGTTCGCGAAGGCCATATAACAGCCGAGCTTGCAAACACCTGCGGCGACGGCACTCCGTCCGACCGAATTATTTCGGAAAAGCTCGGTTTCGATTATAACTACTTCACCGTAGCGTTTCCCAGAAGCGGTATGGGGGCACTTTCTCACAATTTTGAGCAGAAAAAAATCGGCGAAACGCCCGACGGCTTTGAGCTTTGGCAAAATCCCTACGGCGTTATCGAGAAACACCGCGGCGATGCCGGCTCTATCCCCGCTGAGGTTGATCATGTTCTCAAAGACCGCACAAGCTGGGAGGAGCATTTCCTGCCCCGTATGCAATTTAGCGAGGACAGAATTGACAGTGGCTATCTTCAGTCACTCAAAAACCGCGATATGGAATACCCCCTCGGCATATACTGCGGAAGTATGTACGGCACGCTTCGTGATTTCATGGGCGTTGAGGGTATTTCTTACCTTTATGCCGATGACGAGGATCTTTTCGCAGAAATGATCGAAACTATGGGCTCTTTGTGGTACAAGATAGTCAAAGCAGAGCTTGAAAGCGGCGTTACCTTTGATTTTGCACATTTTTGGGAGGATATCTGCTTTAAAAACGGACCGCTCGTTTCCCCCTCCGTTTTCCGCGAATACGTTCTGCCCCAATATAAGCGCATAACCGACCTTGTAAAATCCTACGGCATCCGCAATGTTTCCGTCGACTGTGACGGCTTTATCGATGCGCTCATTCCTGTTTGGCTTGACGGCGGAGTAACCACCATGTTCCCCATTGAATACGGCACATGGCACGCAAGCATCGCACCGTGGCGTGAAAAATACGGCAAGACCATCCGCGGCGTAGGCGGTATGTGCAAGCACATTTTCGAGCAGGATTACGCGGCAGTAGATGCTGAAATAGAGCGTCTTAAGCCCCTCATTGCTCTCGGCGGATACATTCCCTGCCCCGACCATCGTATAACTCCCGAAGCTAAATGGGAAAATATACAGTATTATTGCGAAAAATTGCGTAAAATTACTTTGTAATTATTAAATTTTTTCAAAAAAACACTTGCAATTCAATTTAAAATATGTTATACTATCAAAGTAAGTTTAGTATGATTACTATCGGAGAGTGGTTTTGCCGCTCTCCGTTGTTTATGCAAGGAGGAAAATTTGTGAGTACAGGCAGAATTGACATAGCATCAGCCGTGGAAAAGCTTTGCGCGCCTTATGCTGAACAGCTGGGCCTTACCTTGTGGGACGTTGAATTTAAAAAGGAAGGTGCCGATTGGATCCTTTGCCTTTACATCGACAAACCTGAGGGAATTTCCATCAATGACTGCGAAAACATGAGCAGGCTTATTGACGAGCCTTTGGATGATGCCGATATAATCAAAACGCCCTACAGATTGCAGGTCTCCTCCCTCGGTCTTGACCGTCCGCTCAAACTTCAGAAGGATTTTGACCGTTACATGGGCGAGCAGGTTGAAGCTAAATTCTACAAAGCGCTCGGCGGCAAGGGCGGTAAGCGCGAAGTTTCAGGTACACTCAGCGCATACGACGGCGAAAATGTCACCTTGACCGACGAAAAAGGCGAACAGATCGTATTCAAGCGCAGTGATGCTGCGTATATCCGTTTAAAAATTATTTTTTAGTACATTATTATACGAACAGAGAGGAAAGAATCGTGAACAACGAAATTTTGTTAGCACTTGATCTGCTTGAAAAAGAAAAGAACATCCCCCGCGATTATATGAAGGAAAAAATCGAGATGGCTCTTCTTACCGCTGTAAAAAAGGATTTCAACGGTGCAGAAGACGTTAAAGTAACTATCAGCGATACTACGGGCGACGTAAAGGTATACCTTCGCAAAAAAGTCGTTGAAGAAGTGCTCGATCCCAACTGCGAGATCAGTCTTGAGCAGGCTCACACCATCGGAAAAAAATATATGCTCGACGACACTGTAGAGGTTGAGATCAAAACGAAAAACTTCGGCCGTATCGCCGCTCAGACTGCAAAGCAGGTCATTATTCAGGGTATCCGCGAGGCTGAACGTGATGCTACACATAAGGAATTTGAAAGCAAGCACCATGAAATAATCACAGGCGTCGTTCGCAAAATAGATCCGAAAACAAACGCCATTACAGTTGAGCTTCCCAAGGCAGAGGCTATCCTTATGCCTAACGAGCAGATTGCAGGCGAAGTATATCACGAAGGCGATTCCATCAAGGTTTTCGTTGTTGACGTTCGCAAGGGCATCAAGGGCACGCAGATAGTTATCTCCCGCTCTCACCCCGGCTTTGTCCGCCGTCTTTTCGAGATGGAAGTTCCCGAAGTTTTCGACGGTACTGTTGAAGTAAAGTCCATTTCCCGTGAAGCAGGAAGCCGCACCAAGGTTGCTGTCGCATCTGCCGATCCCAATGTAGATCCCATCGGCGCTTGCATCGGACCTAAGCGTGTAAGAATTTCCAACATGGTCGAAGAACTCAACGGTGAAAAGATAGACCTTATCCGTTACAGTGAAGATCCCCTTAAATTTGTTGCGGCAGCCATCGCTCCCGCCGAGGTTCTCAACGTAGAAATGATTGCTGAAAAGACTTTCCGCGCGACCGTTCCCGAAGATCAGCTTTCCCTCGCTATAGGTAAGGAAGGACAAAACGTCCGTCTTGCCGCTCGCGTTACAGGTTTGAAAATAGACATAGTTTGCAAATAAACCGGAAGTAGGTGACGAAAATGCGAAAAATACCGATGAGAATGTGCGTCGGCTGTATGCAGATGTTCCCTAAAAAAGAGCTTATCCGCATCGTGCGAAGTGCTGAAGGCAACGTTTCCCTTGATTTCAAAGGAAAAGCACCCGGACGCGGCTCATATATATGCAAGAATGCGGAATGTCTGAAAAAGGCGCGCAAGGCAAAACGGCTTGAAAAAGCATTTTCCTCGCCTATCGCCGACGAAATATACGATGCACTTATCGAACAAATTGAGCAAGCCGATAATGATGCCGAAAAGGATGGTGAAGCGAACACATGATAAATCAAAGAATTTGCGGTCTTGTAGGACTTGCAAGAAATGCAGGCCGAGTTGTCATAGGACTTGACAACATTTACGATGCGTGTGACCGCGGAACCTGCAGTCTCATTATAACCGCGGCAGACGCCGCCAAAAACGCATCAAAGAAAGCTCTTAATATATCTAAGCTCTATGAAGTACCCCTTGCCGAAAGCGAGCTAACTAAAGCACAGCTCGGTCACGCCATCGGATTTACCGAGGCGGCTGTAATAGGCATTGCACACAGAGGCTTTGCAAAAGCAATCATTGAGCTTTTTAAAGGGAAGGAATGATCGATAATATGGCTAATATGAAATATAGAGTACACGAATTTGCTAAAGATATGGGTGTCAAAACAAAGGATGTTGCCGACGTATTGACTAAGTACGGCATGACACCGAAAAATCACATGACCATACTTGAGGACAAGGAGCTTGACCTGCTCTTTGACTACTTCACAAAACAAAAGGAAGCCGCTGATTTTGAGCCGTATTTTGCTCTCGTAAAGCCTGTTGCTAAGGAAGAAGCATCAGCTGAGCCTATAGCTGAAAAGGTGCCAGAAGAAGCTCCCACAAAAACAGAGACCGTAAAAGAGCCGAAAAAGGCTGAAGCAAAGAGCGAAAAACCTGCTGCTAAAGCTCCCGCAAAGCAGCCTGCAAAGGAAAAGGCATCCAATATCAGCTCCGTTAAAATCGACACGACCGTTGCCGCCGATACTAAAAAGCCGCAACAGGAAGTTGCCAAGAAACCCCAACAGGAAGCAGCTAAAAAGCCTGAAAAGGCAGAAAAACCTCATCAGGCTCAGCCCCAACAGAATCAGCGCGATCAGAAAAAGCAACGTACCTTTGAGACACAACAGCGCGCTCCTCAGCAGCCGCGCAATCCTCAAAAACAGCAAAAGCAGCCTGCAAAGCCCATCCAGAATCAACCGCAGCAGCCCGTTGCCGTTACAACTATCGAGGAGCAAAAGCGCCGCGTAGTCGACACAAGAGGTGCAGGCGCTCACGTTGACCTTTCAAAATACGATGAACGTCTTGAAAACTTCGTTCCCGACCGTCTTAAGAATTCCGGTAAGGAAACGCAAAAAATAAAGAAAAACCAGAGCAAGCCCTTCGGCAAGCGTGAAACTGAAGCTGAAAAGCTCAACAGACTCGCCCTTGAAAAGGCAAAGAAAGCTCCCTTGAAGATCACCATTCCCGACGAGATCTCCGTCGGCGAGCTTGCGACACGCCTTAAGAAAAACGTCGCCGAGGTCGTTAAAAAGCTTATTTCTCTTGGTGTTATGGCAAACGCATCTCAGGTCATCGACTTTGATACAGCCGCAATCTGTGCCGAGGAGCTTGGCGCAAAGGTAGAGCATGAGATAGTTGTCACAATCGAAGAGCGTCTTATTGACGACAGCGTTGATACAGATGAGAACCTTGTACCGCGTGCGCCCGTCGTCGTTGTTATGGGTCACGTTGACCACGGTAAGACTTCCCTTCTCGACGCTATCAAAAACTCTCACGTTACTTCTACAGAAGCAGGCGGCATTACTCAGCACATCGGTGCTTACCGCGTAAACATCGACGGCAGAGATATTACCTTCCTTGACACTCCCGGTCACGAGGCGTTCACCGCCATGCGTGCCCGAGGCGCACAGGCAACGGATATTGCTATCCTCGTTGTCGCCGCCGACGACGGTATCATGCCGCAAACTATCGAAGCTATCAACCATGCAAAGGCGGCAAACGTTCCTATTATCGTCGCCATGAACAAGATGGATAAATACACGGCAAATCCCGACAGAATCAAACAACAGCTCACCGAGCACGGTCTTGTTGTCGAAGAATGGGGTGGCGATACCATATGCGTTCCCGTTTCCGCTCTTGAAAAGACAGGTATTCCAGAGCTTTTGGAAATGGTACTTCTCGTCGCTGATATGCAAAATCTCCGTGCAAATCCCGACCGTGCCGCAAAGGGTATCGTTATCGAGTCAAGACTTGATAAAGGCCGCGGCGTAGTGGCAACGCTTCTTGTCCAAAACGGTACGCTCCATTCAGGTGATATAATCATTGCTGGCACATCTGTCGGCAGAGTCCGCGCCATGACAAACGACAAGGGCAAAAAGATAGATGCAGCCGCGCCCTCCGTTCCCGTTGAAATAATCGGTCTTGCGGAAGTTCCCTCTGCAGGCGACCTTTTCTACGCTGTTGCCGATGAAAAAATGGCTCGTCAGCTTGCTGACCAGCGCCGTGACGAAGAAAAAGAGCGTATATTCAAGCTCAATCAGAAGGGCGGTCTTGAGGATCTGTTCAATCAGCTTGGTCAGGGCACTCTTGACCTTAACCTCATCGTCAAGGCTGACGTTCAAGGCTCTGTGGAAGCCATTAAGACGTCTCTTGAAAAGCTTTCCAATGAAGAAGTTCGTGTCCGCGTCATCCACGGCGGTGTCGGCGGTATAAACGAATCCGATATTATGCTTGCATCAGCTTCAAACGCTATCGTCGTCGGCTTCAACGTCCGTCCCGACAGCACAGCACGTGCTTCCGCCGAAGCAAACAAGGTCGATATCCGCACATACCGCGTAATCTACGATTGCATCGACGAGATCACTGCCGCTATGAAGGGTCTTCTCGCTCCCAAGTACGTTGAAGAGCTTCTCGGTTACGCTGAAGTCCGCCAGACATTCAAAGTGTCAGGTGTCGGCACTATCGCAGGCTGCTATGTTAAGGAAGGCAAAATCACCCGCAACGCTCAGCTTCGTATCGTCCGCGACGGTGTTGTTATCGCCGAGGATAAGATCGACTCCCTCAAGCGCTTTAAGGATGACGCCAAGGAAGTATTACAGGGCTTTGAATGCGGTATCGGTCTCGAACATTTCAATGATGTACGCGAAGGCGATATTTACGAAGCATTTATAATGAAAGAGGTAGAACGCTGATAAATTCAGCATTTAACTCTTATTTATTCAACCTATTCTACTGTATAAAAGCCTGTTCAGATTTTTTGAACAGGCTTTATTCAAAAAAGGAGCTCTATGAAAGCTGCATATTACACATTAGGCTGTAAGGTAAATCAATACGAGACCGAGGTCATGCGCGAGCAAATGGAACAGCGAGGCTTTGATACCGTTGATTTCAGCGACATTGCCGATGTTTACATTGTAAACACCTGCACCGTAACAGCCGTCAGCGATAAAAAATCACGCCAGATCCTCTCCCGTGCACGCAGGCTCAACCCCAACGCCGTTATTGTCGCCGCAGGTTGTCTGCCTCAAACGTCGGAAAACGTTCCCCACGCCGATATACTCATCGGTACAGAGGAGAAAAATCACGCCGCACAAATAATTTGCGATTTCATCTCAAAACGTGATGGAATATCATGCTTGCCTTTGCGCGAAGTCGGTCTGCTTGAAAATATCCACACCTTTACGCCGTCGCTCATATCGAAGATGACTGACAGAACGCGTGCCACCGTGAAGATTCAAGACGGCTGCCGCAATTTTTGTACATATTGCATTATCCCCTTTGCCCGCGGTCCGCTTCGCTCCAAAGCTCCCGATGAAGCTGTCAGCGAGGTAAAAGCTCTTGCGGAAGCGGGCTTTTGTGAGATAGTCCTTTGCGGCATCCACCTTGCATCCTACGGAAGAGGCACCGACACCTCCCTTGCCGACCTTATGGCAATGATAAGCCGCGAGTCCGTGACGACGCGCATTCGACTTGGCTCCCTTGAGCCCGTGGTTATCACCGATGAATTTCTCGCATCTTTGGCATCTATTCCCGGCTTTTGCCCGCAATTTCACCTTTCTCTGCAAAGCGGATGCACTGAAACGCTTAAGCGTATGCATCGCCACTATACTGCCGAGCAGTATATGCAAGCAGTAGAAAAAATTCGCAAGGTCTTCCCCAATGGAGCAATAACTACAGATATTATGGTCGGTTTTCCCGGTGAAACGGATGATGAGTTTGCAAGCTCCCTTGAATTTGCAAAAGCCGTCGGTTTTGCCCGAGCTCACGTTTTTTCCTATTCGCGCCGCAAAGGCACCTTGGCAGATAAAATGCCAAACCAGATTCCCGAGCCTGTGAAAGCGGAGCGTTCCGCCGCCATGATTGCGGCAACTGATGAAACACGGCGTCAATATGAAGCATCGTTCATCGGTAAAACGCTGTCCGTGCTCTTTGAAAGAGAAAAAAGCGCAGGCGTATACGATGGATTTTCCGAAAACTATATCTGTGTCCACGCCAAGTCCGACAGGGATATCAGCGGAAAGGTCATAAACGTAAAAATAACATCGACACACGAGGAGGGACTTTTCGGTGAGCTTATCTGACAAAAAATTCATCACCGTTACGCTCAATCCGTGCATAGATAAATCCGTCTACCTTGATACATTTCGCTCGGGTGCGCTCAATCGCACACAGCGGACCGAATACAAGGCAGGCGGCAAAGGAATCAATGTATCTCGCGCATTTTTAAAACTCAACGTGCCTACTTTTGCCGTAGCTTTTTGCGGTTCAATGAACGGCGCGCGTCTTGATAAAATCGTATCCGACGAAGCTATCCCACATCTCTGGTGTACTACAGCTTCAGAAACGCGGATGAATATCAAGATTATTGACGAAAAAAACGGCAGTCACACGGAAATCAACGAAAAGGGTGCTGCTGTCACTTCCGATGAATACAGCGCCCTGATTTCAGCTTTGAAGGAGCTTTTCCCCGTTTGCAAGGCACTTTTCCTTTGCGGAAGTTTACCTTTGGGTGTAGAAAAAAGTGCATACGCAGATATTATCAGCATGGCAAACAAGGAAAATATCCCTGTTTTGCTTGATGCCGATGACGAGGCGCTTGCTCTCGGACTTAAAGCAAAGCCCTATTTGATAAAACCAAACGCATATGAGCTTTCGCGCCTTACCGGGTGCAAAATAAAAACAAAAGCAGATGCTATCGATGCGAGTGCCCGCATTTTTTCCGAAACAGGCACACGTATTCTTTGCACGCTCGGTGCAGACGGCGCCGTTTACACCGATGAAAGCGGATTTTACACGATAGATGCGCCAAATGTAACGATTACTAACCCCACAGGCGCAGGCGATACCTTCCTTGCCGCCTTTGCCGCCGCGCATTTTGCATCTGCCACACCTATGGATGCTTTGAAAAACGCAAATAATACCGTTGCTCTAATGCTGAAATAACAAAAAGCGTGATGTACAAATTACGAATCATTTTTCTCATATGACGCATATTTGCTATGCGGCAAACAAATAATTAAGCCTCGACAAATTTTAATGTTCTGTCGAGGCTTTTGTTATTATATTTGATAAATTAAATTTGCTTTAAATAAAAGATTCTTTGTTTTTCATTACAAAGTTATAGTTCAGTTCATTTAAATTATCTTCATAATCTAAGAACGCACCATCACATTCTTCGAGAATTCTATCAATTTCATCGCTTTCCAGCTTGTCCAACATTTCTTCTCGCTCATCTTTATCAACAGGAATATCACGTCCAAATGCTGAAATTGCTTTCTGACAAATTGCTGCTGTTGCATTTGCTCCGATCATTGTGAAAGCACTTACTAATTCGTTAGAGAAATTTCCGCTGGAATTATAGAAAAACTGAGAAAAGCCGCCATTATTAACTTCCATTTCAAGCGTTTGAGTAATATAAAAAATTCGTTCCGCTTCGCTTAAAACAGACACATCTTCACCATAGTTTGTTTTCTTGTCAAGATGCTCTGTCATCGCCACAACAAAATCATTCGTGTCGGTAAGTTTCCAAATGTGCTCCATATTGTCATTTCCTTTAATGACCTCATTTTTCTTCTTAAACATATCGAATAATTTCATAAGCTGTTTTCTCCTTAAAACTCAATTTTATCGTTCTGTTTATCTCATGTTTCGCCTTTGGCAAACATATCGCAAATCCCGTAATAGGTTTATATCAAATCATTTTCGCCTTTTTGATAAGCTCTTTTATTCCAGATAAAACAGCCGGTACTTTTTCTGTAAAACGCCTTTTCTCTAACGCATCAATTATAATATCCTTGTTTTCTTTATCTACAATCTCCATAAGTGTGTTAATACATGCACAACGCAAAGTGTACATTCTATTATCCATTTCCTTTATGATCTTATGGATATACTCCTTTTCTCCCAGCAAATAAAGTGAATAATAACACGCCAATTTAACACCTGTACTCTTCTCTTTTTCCTCGTTCTCCTTAAGAAAGGAGATATCCTGCTTTGTTTTTCTATTTATCCTTTTAAGGATATCTCCCAAACTCATAATTGCATAGCTTTTCGCTGTTGTCCTTTTCTCCTTTTTGATCCTCTCTTTAAGATATTCGGCGACTTTTTCATCATCAAAAACAGAGAGCGAATCGTATGCACTTGCTCGTACGATCCAGCTTTCATCAGTTGTCAATCTGAGTAGCGTATCTTTTGATTCTTCAGTTTTAACATTTATCAGCAATTCCGCGATGAAACCTCTGTTTTCTGCATCCTCATTCGCCGAATGCTCGATAAGGAATGCTACATCCTCATCTGTAAACACAAGCTTTTCATCTATTTTTACAAGTTCGTTAAAAATGCTTTCTACATCCATTGGCACGGTCTCCACGTTCGTAATTTATTTTTATTATACACTATACATATACTCTTGTCAATATTTCACTTTTAAGCACAAAGCATTTTCCTTATATTTTCCGCGAAATAATCAAAAAATCCCTTGCGCTCGCATTCTGCAGTTGTAGCTATTTTAATTCTGCCAAGCTCCTTGCCATCCATTTTGTATACGACCTCACCCACAGTTTGCCCCATGGCAACGGGCGCTTGAAGCTTTTCCGCCAGTTTTATTTCCTTTTCCAAGGATGTGTTTGCGCCTTTTTCCACCAAAAAGCTCGCCTCACCTACAAGCTTTGCCGAAACCGTGGCGTTTTTGCCCTTTTCCACAGGTATTTCGAAAACCTTTTCGCTCGTTTCCTTGTCATCGGCATGCGCCCAGTTTGCAAATCCGTAATCAAGTAGCTTTTTCGCGTCACCAAACCGCTGATCAGACGTTTCTCCCGCCATCACTACAGCAATAAGCTTAAGACCGTTTCTTTCCGCCGTCGCTGAAAGGCAAAACTTTGCTTTACTTGTCGAGCCGGTTTTCATACCTGTCGCACCGCTGTAAAAGCGAATGAGCTTATTTGTATTGGCAAGACCAAACTTACCGTCGCGCACCGTATCCATCCATATGGTCGTATATTCAAAAATTTTCTCATGCTTGTAAAGCTCGCGTGTCATCAGCGCAATATCATTTGCCGTCGTAACATGACCATCCACATCAAGCCCCGTGCAGTTAACGAAGCTTGTATTTTCCATGCCAAGCTGTTTTGCCCTGCTGTTCATCATGGCAACAAATCCCTCATGACTGCCTGCTATCGCCTCTGCCATTGCAACACAGCAATCGTTTGCCGAAGCTACTGTGATACATTTCAGCATATCGCTTACCGAAAGCTGCTCACCCGGCTCAAGCCAAATCTGCGAGCCGCCCATAGACGCCGCCTCTTCACTGCAGCTTATCATATCGTCAAGCTTTAATTTACCGCTATCCAGCGCCTCCATTATCAAAAGAAGCGTCATTATTTTCGTAACGCTTGCAGGCGGCCTTTGCACGCTGCTGTTTTTTTCAAAAAGCACTGTTCCCGTGCTTACATCCATCAGTATCGCCGATGGCACGGAAAGCTCGGGGACACCTCCTATTGATGCCGCATCCACATATTCCTCATCCCAAGCCGAGGATATTCCCGTCGCCATGCCGTATTGCGAGTCCTCGTCCTCGTATACAGGCGGCTCCGATGCAAAAACACATCCCATCATCAAAAACAAAGCCAAGCCTAAGGAAATCAATCTTTTCATATCATCACCCTTTTTTCGTTGATGATAAAGCATATGCACCCTTTGTCCCATTTATGCGGCAAAGATTTATACAAAAAAGCTACGCATAGCTTTGTATGCGTAGCTTTTACTGTTATTATTTTTCTCCGTTAATACCATTTACATTTTTTGCACCGTCCAAAGCCTCGTTTTTCAGCTTCCGATATTGTTACAAGCTCGGGATCTTCCATTGAACTGCATGTGGATTTATTATGATACTTTTTTCCACCTTTTGTTGGTATCCATACTTTTTCTTCGTTTTCATCCGGTGTATTTGTAGGAGCTGGTGTTGGTGTAGATGTAGGTTTCGGTGTCGGAGTAGGCGCTTTTGTTGGCGTCGGCACAGGAGTAGGTGTATTCGTCGGTGTAGGAGTAGGTGTAGGAGTAGGTGTGGGCGTGGGTGTTTGCGTGGGTGTGGATGTAGGTGTCGGTGTAAGTGTCGGTGTGGGCGTGTTTGTAGGAGTCGGTGTAGGCGTTGCTGTCGGCGCTGGTGTTGGAGTTGAAGTCGGCGTGGGCGTTGATGTGGGAACAGTCGTAGGTGTATTTGCGAATGTTGGCATTTGAGTTGTCGTCAGTGTTGATGTAGGCGTAGAAACAGGTGTCGAAGTAACCTCTATTTTCTCTTCCAATGTCGGCTCTGGTGTATTTTCGCCGTCATTTAAATCTCCTGACACGCATCCTGATAAAATCAAGCACGAAATCAGTATTATAAACAAAGCATTTATATATTTTTTCATTTTGTTTCTCCTTTTATTTTTTCTTTAGTAATAGATAAATTATATTTCCAATTCCACACGTTGTAAAAAACAATAATATATGTATCCATGCATTTGCGTTGCTACACGAAAACGTTGTTTTCCTATATATTTTACCTTTAATCGCCCTCTTTGGATTTTTAATCATCCCCATACCCTTTTTACCGTAAAAAGAATTTATCGTTTTTTTAATTTTTCTTTTCAGTCTTCCGCTAGTCCTCGCTTTAAAAGATTTCCTAAAGCTCGGTTTCCTCAAACCTATTTTCATGAATTTCACCTACAAAATAAAAAAGTGCGCAGCCAAAGCCACGCACCGAAAAACGTTGCCTTGATCTGTTGCTACACAGTTCATTCCGGAAAAGGCATGAAAATCAAAGCATACATTTTTACCTATTGTATGCCTTTCCGAAACATATTAAACTGTGTAGCAATAATATTATATCACACTTCATAAGAAAAATAAAGGATTGTTTTAATTTTTTTTAAACATCATACAAAAAAGCTCACATATTCTTTCGAATTATGTGAGCTTTTATTATTTTATTGAAGTGTTCCGCTGAAAAGTACGAATTTTATCAGCGCCCATATTCCTAAAGACAGCGATCCTCCGATGAGCAAGGTTAAAATCGGGAACAAATACACCTTTATTTTACGCTCGTTCCACAGCTTTTGCGCCGTTACATAGAAGAATATCACGAACGGAATAAGCGGTATAGATGCAAACCAAAATGTTTTAAAGGAGCAAAACGCAACGATGAACGGCAGGAAAAGCCATGTTAAAAGTGCATACTTAAACGGACCGCCGCGCAAGCTTTTCGGTATGTACTCTCCGTATCTTATGCAGTCACCGATGCGCTTGAACACGTTGTTTTGCTTATTCGCACGCTTCTTTGCCGCCGCTTCCTCCTGCTCCACAAGCTCGGGGAAAATTACAGCGCCGCAATTTGTACATGTGGCTGTAAAAACCGTGATGTTGCACTTATCGCACTTTCTTCCGCGTTCGCCTGCTTTTACACCGCAATTCGGGCATTTATCACCTTTAAAAGCTGTGGCACAGTTATAGCACTTATTTTCAAGCTCTCTGCTTCCGCATTTTTCGCAGGATGTTGCCGCATCAGTATTCGATGCATTGCAATATGTACAAATTTTCATTTTAGTTTCCTCCGTTTACTCAAAAACTCTTTTTACGCTTTCGTAGAATGTAAAAAGAATATTCGCCTTCTCCTCTTCCCAATACAGTTCAGGCTCTGCGTGATACGCAATATCTGTCACCGTCTGCAGTGTTATATTGCAAACAGCGTCTACCTTTTCCCTATATATTATATCTATTTTGCAATAATTTGCAAGTACCTTTGCTAAAGTCAGCAAAATTTCATCCTTGATTTGTGCTGATTTCGTAGAATCGAACATATTATACAGCGGAATAAACATAGTTTCAGGCTCATAAGCCGCTTTTATTACGCGGATAAGCACGCAGTAATCCTCTGTATCGTCGCCCGGCTCGATGGCAAAAAGCATTTTAAGGAACAAATTCCACTCAAAATCCTTATTTGCCGCCTTTGATACAGCCACCGCCACCGTTTCGCAAAAGTCATCGTCAAAATCAAAGCTTTCTCCAAGCTCGATGGTCTGCTCGAAATCTATATTGCTCGTTGAAACAGCCTTAAACCTGTCGATAAGCTCATAAAGCAGCCTCTCAATATGATTTTCATCCCTTTTAAGGTTTATTTTATAAATAAATTGGCTTAAAATATCGCAGGTTTGCTTGAAATTGACTGAAAAACCGATGGAATCAACGATTTTCAACTGGAAAATATCGTTGAGCGTTTTCGCAACAAAGCTTTGAAAGTTATTTTTAGCCTCTGTATTTTTATTTTCCTTCGCATTTGACGCCTGCTCATAGATAAGCATAAGCTGCTTGTCAATGCATATGAGATTTTCGTGGACAGATGCCAAAAGCTCCCGCAGAAAAGAGTCCATCAGCATATATCTGCTGTTTTTATATATTATTTTATGCTCAATTTCGCCCCAAAACATATTGACAATAGCCTTTATCTGAAGCTCAAAGCGCATTGTTTTACCATCCGCGCAATATTTTCCGTCAACTCTGTAAATAGGAAAGCCGTTTTTCTGCATTTGTGGCTGAGGCGAATCCATATCAAGCGTTATCCCCTCAATTGCAGGGTTTGAATAAAATCCGTCCTCTTCCTTTATAATAAATACTTGTTTAAGTATTTCATAAAGCTGCGCTTCGTCCTTTACGAAACGGCATTCAAGCATTATTCCGATAATGTCCGTCATATCGTCCAGCACCATCTGTGCAGTATCACACCGCTGGTAGATCCTGTTGCGGATTATCTTCTCCCTCATGCTTGCAGGCGATTTCACCCTCGCCGTAACATTGGCAACATATTCACCGCGTCCTCTGAACACCTTGTACATCTGTGCGGAGATGTTATTGGTCGCTTCATAATACTGCGCGCTTTTGCTCTCGTAAAGCGCAAGCACCTCATCTATGAGCGAAAACAATCGTAATCTCAATTTTAACCCTCTTTTTCAGTGGTACTGTATAGCTGTAGTATAGTACCACTTGTTATTATAAGCTCATTCTTCAACGTCTATTATGTCAGGAAAGGCATCGGCAAGCTCGGAAACATCAGCTTTCGTTGTTCTTTTCGGCTTTTCCTCTTGCTCCGCCTCTATTTCGTCATCCACGCTTGTCAGCTTCAATACGACGGCCTCGCCTGCCGCCGCTGTGGCATATTTCGTTATCTGGCTTTTAGCCGTTCCGTTTTCAAAAAGCTTTACGGAAAACTTATCAGGCAGTTTTATCGTCAAAACGCCGTCAGCGTAGTATGCCGATGCTTCCTTTAAGCGCGAAAAAATCATCAGCTCGTCGTTTTGCTTTGCCGTTTGTTTGATGCTTTCAAGTATTTCCTTTGCCTTCGCCCGTTCCTCCGCAGTTGATGCTCTGGGCTTCGGCTTTTCCTTTTTCTCCGCCTTCGGCTCTTCAGCCGCCATCGGCTTTGTTGGCATTTCCTGCTCATCTGCCTTTTCCGCGACTATAACGGTTTTTCCGTCAAGTGCCGCCTTCAGCGTTATAAGCTCCGCTTCAAGCTCGCTCATTCTCGCAGCTATCGCCTGCGGCTCTGCGGAATATCGGCGCGAACACAGCTTCAAAAGGGCAATTTCCATTTCAACGCGCTTATTCGATACGGAAAAAGGAAGTCTTCCGTGTATTTCATCGAGCACGTATATGGCGTAAAGTGCGCTTTCCACCGTATATTTTGCAGAAACCCTCTCAAGCATTCTCAGTGTCTCCGTCGTGCAATCAAGGAGTGTCTGCGGCTCGTTCGCCGTTTTCATTATAAGTATATCTCTGAAATGGGACAAAAGCTCGGAGCAGAAAAGCGATACGTCCTTTCCCTGTGAATATACCTTGTCAAAAATCTCAATAACAGCCGTAGTATCACCGGCTTTTGCCGCGGCAGATATTTCAAAAAGATACTTTTCATCCATTACACCAACAGCTTCTCTTACTCCGTCAGCGGTAAGCATACCCTTCGTTATGGCAATACACTGATCAAGAATCGAAAGCGCGTCACGCATGGAGCCGTCGCCGAGCTTCGCAATAAGCGTTATCGCATCCTCATCAGCCTCTATCTTTTCCTGCTCGCATATATATTTGATTCTGCCCGCAATGTCAGCCGTTGTAATGCGTCTGAAATCAAAACGCTGACAACGCGACAATATAGTTGCGGGAACTTTGTTTATTTCCGTTGTTGCAAGGATAAAAAGCGCGTGCTCAGGCGGCTCTTCCAGCGTTTTTAAAAGCGCATTAAATGCAGACGAGGACAGATTATGCACCTCGTCAATGATATAAACGCGTTTTTTAACCTGCGCCGGCGTATAAATTACAGCGTCAAGGACAGAGCGCATATCGTCAACTCTGCTGTTGCTCGCCGCGTCCATTTCAAAAACGTCGTATACGCTTCCCTCGTTTATTGCAACGCAGGAGGGGCATTCGTTGCAGGGATCGCCGTCAACCGGATGCTCGCAATTTACAGCCTTCGACAGTATCTTTGCGCAGGTCGTTTTACCTGTGCCGCGCGTTCCCGTAAAAATATACGCGTGGCCAACCTTACCCGTAATTATTTGGTTTTTAAACGTTTCCGTTACGTGAGGCTGTCCCACCACATCGGCAAACGCCATGGGACGCCACTTTCTGTACAATGCCTGATACGCCATAATCTTATCCTTTCCGCCTTTTTTTGAAAAAAGACCGGTACGTATGCTTCGGTACAATGCTGTCGGTTCAGGACAGGGCTTGCGCAAAACACGGCAAAATCCGCTTAATGCTGCTTGGTTCCCCACCTGACATGGTTCACGGCATCCCGTTCAAGCGGGCTCTGCCCTGAACCGGCAGTACTCTTTCGAAATGCTCATACGATTCCGGTCTTTGTTTTTATATTATACACCATATTTTTAAATTTTTCAACTCATTTTTTAAATTTTTTTTGAAATACTATAATTTATAACGAAGAAAGGACCGTTTTTATGAAAAAACAAGAAAAAAACACGATTGCAACAGAAAAAGTCAAACAAATTACGGATGATAACTACAGCAAGACAGATCCCCAGGGTAGCTATACAGGCATACCGAAGGACAAATATGAAAAGCCCGTGCAGGACGCGGACGATCTGTAAAACGGAGGCAATATGGGTGTCGTACTTTTCCGCACACTTATTTTATATACCTTGCTTATTATCGCAATGCGTATGTCGGGAAAACGTCAGATCGGTCAGCTACAGCCTACGGAGCTTGTCATGGCTATCCTTGTGTCCGACCTTGTAGCCGTGCCCATGCAGGACACAGGCATACCGCTCATCAACGGAATAATCCCCCTTGTCGCCCTCATGTGCATGGAGCTTTTGCTTTCGGGCGCGTCGCTGAAAAGCAGAAAACTGCGCAATAAAATATACGGCACTCCATCCGTCCTTATCGCAAAAGGAACCGTCTGCACAAAGTCGCTTCAAAAGCACCGCATAAGTATGGACGATCTTTCAGAAGAGCTTAGACTGAAAAACGTATTCGACATTTCCACCGTGGATTATGCCGTTTTGGAAACGAACGGACAACTCAGCGTGATGCTTAAGCCTGAAAACGATCAGCCGACACGTAAGGATATGGGCATAAAAACTGATTACAAGGGCATTCCCGCCGCTATCATCATGGACGGCTCAGTTTACGGCGATGCTTTGAAAAACAGCGGTTACGATATGGCTTGGCTTACAAAAAAGCTGAAGCAACGCAATCTTACTCCCGAACAGATACTGCTTATGACGGTAGACAAAGACGGCAAGACAGCTTTCTGCTTAAAAAATGACGTAGACGGAACGAATATGATAACAAAGTGAGGTAAAAATGAAACGCGCCCTTATTGCTTTTATTATATTATGTATTATACTTACATTTTGTATAATAGACGCGGAATATATGCGGAAAACCGGCGAAAAAATGCTTTCTATGATGGACGAGCTTTATATCCTTTGCCAAAAGGGCAACTTGGATAATATTGCGAAGCTTGCTGACGACATCGACAACTATTGGGAAAAATGCAAGCCCTTTTACAGCGTGCTCAATCACCACGAGGAGCTGGAGCAGGCAGACAGCGGAATAAAAACTATCTGCGAATACGCCCTCATCGGCGATACAGAGCCGCTTCGCGCCGAGCTTGCCGCTACGCGCTCTGTCATAGAAAATATAATAAATATGCATATAATCAGCTTTGAAAACGTGTTCTGACTTGACTTGCCGATAAATATGTGGTAAAATATCTGCATAAACATAGGGAGATATTTTATGATATATTTATTTTTAACACTTATCATTATCGGCATCGTCGTTTTAGACCAGATCTCAAAGCTCATCGTTGTTGGAAATATGGCGCTGGGCGAGAGCGTAACGCTGATTGACGGAATTTTCGGCTTGCGCTACGTTCATAATACAGGTGCTGCTTTCAGTATTTTCAGCGAGCACACCGAGATACTTTCAATTTTCACCATCATTCTCATTGCCGCAGTTTCCGTCTATCTTTTCACAAGAAAAAATCTCAAGCTCGACCTGTTTACCGTCGCTCTTGCTTTCATCATCGGCGGCGGTATAGGCAATATAATCGACAGAATGTTCAGAAGTGGAATTTTCCTTAAGGGCTACGTTGTGGATATGTTTGAGTTTTTGTTTGTGGATTTTGCCGTTTTCAACGTTGCCGACTCATTCATAACCGTTGGCGCAATCCTCGTCGCTATCGCCGTTCTCATGGGACACGACGCATATTGGCAGACGAAAAAAAGCTGAATTTTTATATTTTTTGCCGTTTCGCAACAGAAACGGCATATATTTTGTACAAAAAAACGAAATTGCAAAATGAGAAAACAGGAGATTTAAAGAGATTGAGCGAGATTTAAAGAGTTCATCAGCGGTAAATTATTTTTTTTGAAAAAACCTCTTGACAAAATGATAAAAAACATATATAATATTCGAGCGCCTGAAAAAAGGCGTTATGTTTAGCGTAAAAAAATAAAAATATATTAATTACGGGGGTAAACCGAATGTCCACCTACATGGCAAAACCTGAAACCGTCACGCGCAAATGGTATATCATTGACGCTGCCGGCAAATCTCTCGGTCGTGTCGCTTCTGATGTCGCTGTTCTTCTTCGCGGCAAGCACAAGACCACGTTCACACCGCACGTTGACTGCGGCGACAACGTTATCGTTATCAACGCTTCCAAAGTTGTTCTCACAGGTAAGAAGCTTGAGCAGAAGATGTACAGAACACACAGCGGTTACGTTGGCGGTCTCAAAGAAGTAAAATACGGAAAGCTCATGGCAACAAAGCCCGAGCTCGCTTTCTCTCTTGCTGTAAAGCGCATGCTTCCCGCAAACTCTATCGGCAGAAACAGCCTTAAGAGACTTCACATCTACAGCGGCGCAGAGCACAACAACGCAGCTCAGAAGCCGGAAGCATACACGAAGTAAGGAGGAAATGAAGAATGGTTAACTATAACACAAAGCCGTATTTCTACGGCACAGGCAGAAGAAAGAGCTCTGTCGCCCGCGTCCGCATCATTCCCGGCACAGGCGTTGTTACGATCAACGGTCGTGACATCGACGATTACTTCGGTCTTGATACTCTTAAGCTCATCGTCAGACAGCCCTTCGCAGTTACAGGCACAGAAGGCAAGTTTGATATAATCGCTACAGTTATCGGCGGCGGCGTTTCCGGTCAGGCAGGCGCTATCCGTCATGGTCTTTCTCGCGCTCTCCTTCAGGCTGGCGACGAATTCCGCGCTCCTCTCAAGAAGGCAGGATTCCTTACTCGCGACCCGAGAATGAAGGAAAGAAAGAAGTACGGTCTCAAGGCAGCCCGTCGCGCTCCCCAGTTCTCAAAAAGATAACATTTTATATTCAAACGGAGAGCGATTTTGCTCTCCGTTTGCACTTAATTTGGTTTTTTTGCGTTTTTTCAAAGAAAAAACTCGTGAAATTACCCATATAAGTTTGAATTTTAAGCATATTTTAATGCATTTTGCATATAATATTTCAATATGCGTTTAAGTTCAGATCTACATGGAGGTTTTTATGAACAACGATTCAGCCAAGAAAAAACAGGACTCGATGAACCTTGGTCCCGCTATATTTATTCTCGTGTTGGCGTTTGTACTTTTGCTTGCACTTTTGCTCCTTTCCGTGCGCTTTTTCCACGTAACCGTCGACGGTGAAGTATTCACCCATCGCTCGCTCTTATCAAAAGAAACACACGAAGTTTTGAAGCATCTTGACATCTCTCTCGGGCAATATGATAAGGTAACGGAAACTCAATTATCATGGAATACGACTGAAATTTCAATCACTACCGAATTTCCCGTCCACGTCACCGCTGACGGAAGCACTTCTACCGCTTTATCATCAGGCGGCACCGTCGCTTCAATTTTAGACCAACTTGATATAACGTACGACAGCGACGATATTCTTTCCCATTCCGTAAGCGCTACCGTCGCTCCCGAGATGCAGATCGACATAACGCGCGTAGACTACGTTACCGACGTTGTCACTGAGCGCATCCCTTACAGTACGGAAACTGTTGAGGATAAAACCTTGCTTAAAGGAAATACGGAGGTATCCGTAACGGGAGAATACGGACTTTTGGAGATAGTTGAACAGCTTAAATACGTTGACGGCGTGCTGACCGAGGTATCACAGCTTGAAAGCGTAACGCTGAAAAATCCAATCAACACCGTCATTGCCTACGGCACGAAACCCTCCCCCACGCCCACTCCGACACCGACACCTACTCCCATCGGAACGCCTACACCCACACCTTACGTCAAGCCTACATACGACCCCGATAATCTGCCCACCTTCACCGATAAGGACGGCAACGAGGTTGAGTACCTTTATATGCTCAAGGTAAAAGCCACGGCTTATTCCTACGCCGCAGGCCCAGTTACAGCCACAGGTAAGCCCGTTCAGGTCGGCTATATCGCAGTTGACCCGAAAATAATCCCCTATGGCAGTAAGATGTATATCGTTTCACCGCGCGGCGGCGTCGTTTACGGCTACTGTGTTGCGGAGGATTGCGGCGGCGCAATAAAAAATATGCGCGTTGACCTTTTCTATGAAACAGAGGAAGAATGCAACGAATTTGGACGGCGCGATATGCTCGTCTACGTTATCCGCGAAGGACGCGAAAAAAAGAAATAACTCATCAAACACACCCGATAGAGAAGAATATGATCTGTCGGGTGTTTAAATTACGCTTATCATAGCATTGAATGCCATGTTTCCATCGCGTTACTCCTAAAAAAACAATCTGTATGCGCCGTCAACGTGCAATTTTCCCAATTCAGCTCTGTTTTTTTATAAAATATTTCACTTTTTTGTGTTTTAGCACTTTACAATAATGAAATTTTAGTGTATAATATATCACATAAATTATGAAGCGAAAAGCTTCACACATAAACGGAGGAAAAAAAGATGAAAAAAATTCTCTCACTCGTTCTTGCGATGCTCCTTATCGCAGTAATGTTCGCAGGCTGCTCAGGTCAGACAGCTCGCGAATACAAGGTTCTCGACGAAACTCTTGCTGATGAACAGTACGGTATCGGTTTCCGTAAGGCTGACTGCTCACTTCGCGACGAAGTTCAGCGCATCCTTTGCGAAATGAAGGCTGACGGCACTCTCGCTTCCATCTCCAACACATGGTTCGGCGCAGACGTTACAACAGTTCCCGACACATTTGTACCCACAGCAACAGAAGATGACGGCTCTTTGACAAAGGTTAAGGAAGCCGGCAAATTCATCCTCGGTCTTGACGATAGCTTCCCGCCCATGGGCTACAACAAGGACGGCGAAATCATCGGTTTCGACATCGACCTTGCTAAGGAAGTTTGCAAGAGAATGGGCGTCGAGCTTGTTCTTCAGCCTATCGTTTGGGCTCAGAACGTCAGCGAGCTTAACGCAGGCAACATCGACTGCATCTGGAACGGTATGACGATCAACGAAACACGTGCAGAAGCTATGAACCTTAGCGAATCCTACATGGCTAACCGTCAGGTAGTTGTAGCTCTCAAGAGCTCTCCCATCAGCACTCTTGCTGACCTTGCAGGAAAGACTGCCGTTTTACAGGCAGGCTCCACAGCTGTTGACGCTCTCGCAGGCAACGCCGCTGTTAAGGATTCCCTTGCAGAAGCTGTTGAAGTTGAAAACAACGTTCTTGCTATGTATGAGCTTGCAAACGGCACAGGCGACGTCGTCATCATGGACGAGATCGTTGCTCGTTACTACATTGAGCACCTTACAGAGCTTGAGGACGCTGCTAAGAACTAACAGAAATGAACATTGATGTATTGTTGAACATATGCAAACAGCTTTGCGAAGCTTCCTTGGAAACGCTCTCGCTGTTTGGCGCAACGCTTCTTATAGGATTGCCCTTGGGTCTTATCCTTGCGTTGGGCAGAATGTCTAAATTTGCACCGTTGCAATACATAATAAGAGCGTACCTTCTCGTCATGAGGGGTACGCCCTTAATGCTACAGCTCATATTTTTCTGGTTCGTCGGACTTGGCGCTATGGGCTTTAGCCGTATGCAAACTGCAATGATCGCCTTTGGACTTAACTACGCCGCATATTTTTGCGAAATATACCGCGGCGGCATCGAAAGCATCCCCGTGGGACAGCGCGAAGCTGCAAGCGTGCTTGGATTTACAAAGACGCAGACGTTTTTTAAAATAATTCTTCCCCAGGTTATAAAAAAGGTGCTTCCGCCCATGGGAAACGAGTTTATGACGCTCGTTAAAGATACCTCCTTGGCGAAGATAATCGGCGTTATCGAGATTACACGTGTCGCCGAAAGATTACAAACTCAGCTTGTCAGCATCATTCCAATCGTTATTGCAGGTGTATTCTATCTCATTATGAATGCCGTCGTATCGAAATGCTTTAACGTTGCGGAGAAAAAGCTGTCATATTATAGATAGGAACAAACGCCCATGAATGTATTGAATGTTGAAAATCTTTCTAAATCCTTCGGCAATGTTGATGTCCTTTTGGACATCTCCTTCTCCATCGATAAGGGCGAGGTCTTATCCATAATCGGTCCGTCAGGCTCAGGTAAATCAACGCTTCTGCGCTGTTGTACTCTGCTTGAGCGCGCCGATAAGGGCAGTATACGCTACGGAGATACTGAGATCTGCCGCGATGTAAACGGCAAGAGCATTTACGCCGATGCTGAAAAGCAACGTGCGGCAAAGCGTAAATTCGGTCTCGTTTTCCAGAATTTCAACCTGTTTCCCCATATGACCGTGCTTCAAAACTTAACGGAAGCTCCAATTCACGTGGCAAAGTTGCCCGCTGAGCAAGCGCATAAAAACGCGTTGGAGCTTTTAGAAAAAGTCGGTCTTTCCGACAAGGCCGATTCCTATCCCTATCAGCTTTCGGGCGGTCAGCAGCAGCGTGTCGCCATAGCGCGCGCCCTTGCCATGAGCCCCGATATTCTGTTTTTCGACGAGCCCACAAGTGCTCTCGATCCGGAGCTTACAGGTGAAATTTTAAAGGTTATCAAACAGCTCGCCCATGAAAAAATGACGATGGTCATCGTAACTCACGAAATGGCTTTTGCCCGCGACGTATCAGACCGCGTTATCTTCATGGACGGCGGTTATATCATCGAGCAGGGTAATCCCCACGATGTTATTGACAATCCGACGAACGCCCGTACAAAAGCTTTCCTCGCAAGATTTAACGAAGATTAAAGCTAAAGAGCAAATACAAAACGTATTTGCTCTTTTTTTGTGACTTAGTTACGGTAATTGCGTTTTTTTTAATATATAATATACTTGACATGTTCGAGAAAACGGATATAATAATTATATCAGCCCATACAAAGGAGTAACTTAATGCAATATTTCATTTCATTTTTAGAAGGTATTATCACCTTCATCTCGCCCTGTCTTTTGCCAATGCTCCCCATCTACGTTTCATATTTTGCAGGCGGCAAGGAAAAAAGCACGAAGAAGACCGTGATCAACGCCCTCGGCTTCATCCTCGGCTTTACAGTTGTTTTCATCCTCCTCGGCGTTCTCGCTTCCACCTTCGGCAAGCTTTTAAGCGAACACAAAACAGCCGTCAACATCGTTACGGGACTTATCGTCATATTTTTCGGTTTACATTTTCTCGGCGTTTTCAAGCTCAGTCTCTTTAAAGGTATGGGCTTTGCCAAGACGGAAAATTTAGGCTTTTTCTCCTCCCTGCTTTTTGGAATAGTTTTTTCCGTTGGCTGGACGCCGTGCGTCGGCGCGTTTTTAGGCTCGGCTCTTATGCTCGCCGCAAGCCAAGGCAGTATCATGCAGGGCATCATCATGCTTTTGCTTTACTCGTTAGGGCTTGGTATTCCCTTTTTCATCAGCGCAATTTTGATCGACAAGCTGAAAACCGCTTTTACCTTTATCAAAAAGCATTATAATATAATCAACATCGTAAGCGGAGCTTTGCTCATCATTGTCGGCGCTCTGATGGCAACAGGGCTTTTCGGAAAGTTTTTAGCTTTGCTTTCATAAGGAGTTTTATATGAAAAACACAATTAAATGGATAATTATCGCCGTGCTTTTAGTCGCCGTCATCACCGTTGCCGCCGTACTTTATAATAAATACAGCGACGACTATACGGGCAACAATCTCATTGAAAGCACACCTACGGAAACACCTGCCCCCGCAGAAAGCGACGACAGTGACGAAGACGATGCTGCCGTGGAGTTTTCCGCACCTGATTTTACCGTTTTGGATGCTGATGGGAACGAGGTAAAGCTGTCTGATTTCAAGGGCAAGCCCATCGTTATAAACTTTTGGGCTACATGGTGCTACTATTGCCGAGAGGAAATGCCAGATTTCAATCAGGCATATAAGGACTTCCCCGACGTACAGTTCGTCATGGTCAACGCCACAGACGGAACTCGCGAAACAATGGAAAAGGCAAAGTCATACGTGGAACAGCAGCAGTTTGACTTCGATGTTTTCTACGATACGGAGCTGAACGCCGTCAAAGCTTATTACGTTTCAGCCTTTCCAATCACCTATTTCATCAACAGTGACGGTGAGCTCGTCGCTCACGGAAACGGTATGCTCAGCTATAACAGCCTTGTTAACGGCATAAAAATGATAACCGAATAGTTTAAAAGCTGTCATTACGACAGCTTTTTTCTTTTTTCATCTTGTACGTTTCAAATTTTTAATGTATAATATATTAAAATACTATTGCATTTTTTTCGATTTTGGTGTACAATATTATATAGATATAGTTCACAGCATGAACTAATGTTCTTTACAAAGTATGAACGGAGATTTTTGTGAAACTAAAGGTATTCGAAAAAGGCTTTAATTATTCTCAGGACGGCCCCGGCAACAGGCTTGTTTTCCATTTACAAGGCTGTAATATGCGCTGTCCGTGGTGCGCAAACCCCGAAGGGATGCACGCATCAGCGCCAATAATGACCGATCAGAAGCTGATTTGTGACGAGCTTTGTCCCAAGGGCGCTATAGCCAACAGGGTGCTCGACCGAACGATGTGCGAAAGCTGCGGCGACAGACCGTGCCTTACGCTCAATCGCAGTAAGGGCATCTTCGTCAAATGCGAACACCTTGACATCAGCGACGTCATTTCGCAGGTGCACGGCGCATCGCCCATGTTTTTCGACGGAGGCGGCGTTACCTTCACAGGCGGTGAGCCTACGATGCAGTTTGAACCGCTGAAGGCTGTTTTGCAAAAACTGCACGGCGAAGGCATAAACACAGCCTTGGAAACAAACGGTACGCATCCGCTTTTACCGAGCCTTTTCCCCTTCATCGATAATCTGATGATGGACCTTAAGCTTGCCGTGCCTGCCCGTCACCTTGCCGTTACAGGCGTACCTTGCGACAATATTTTTGCGAATATCCGCACCGCCGTCAAATCCGGCAAAAAGGTAAACGTACGCATTCCCCTTGTAAACGGCTACAACTGCGATGAGGAAAACGCATTGGCTACCGCAGAATTTTTAAGCTCCTTGGATAAAGAACTTTTCACCGTTGAGCTTCTTACCTTCCACGATTTCGGCCGTGTCAAGTGGCAACAATGCGGCTATGATTACACAATGACTGACGATGCTTACGTTCCTGCGCAATCGCTCAAAATTTTTTCTGATATTATGAAACAAAACAGTTTTAACCTTATAAAAACTTAGAAAGGCTGACGTATATGAATACAAACAGAATTATCGAAAAAGCAAAGCTTCTTTTTAATGAAGAGCATTCAACCATGCGCCTTGACGGTTGGTTTATTATTAAAGAGATAGAACGTCAATGCGACAGCGATTTTGCAGGCATGACACAGGAGCTTAAAAAGGCACACACACTTGTTCGTGTAGCTGAAGCGCTTCCCCTGCGTCTTAGCGAAAACGCAATTTTTGCAGGCTCGCAGTCCGATGCATTTGCACGAAGCTACGCGCTTATAAACCCCTCATTCACCGTTGAATCCTTCTGCGGCTACTGCGACCCTACGGCTGTTTTCGACGACATTGAGCCCAATGGTGAATTTACCAAGGAGCGAATCAAAGCTCTCCGCGATTATAACGAAGCTACGCCTTACGTTCGCGATCTTTCCGCTGTTTACGACGGTGTTACAGACTATACGAAAGAGGTCTGCTTTTTCATCGAGCAGGTAACGGGCCACGTTATTCCCGACATCCGTCCCATTTTAAAATGCGGTATCGGCGCCATTATAAGCGAGCTTGAAGCTAAAGCCTCCGCTGAAGAAGACGCTGTGCGCCGCGATAATTTCACGGCTATGGCTGTCGCCTTAAGTGCCGCCCGTGTGCTTGCACGCCGCTACGGCGAGCTTGCCAAGACTCAGCTTGAAACGGCTGACGATCAGCGCAGGGCGGAGCTTGAAAAGCTTATTGCAACGCTTGAACGTGTACCCGAAAACGGTGCAAGCACTCTTTACGAGGCCATTCAGTCCTTTATGCTCATCTGGCAGCTTATGTGCATCGAGCAAGCGCCCAATCCCTTTGCCTTCTCCGTCGGTAATGCGGACCGCATTTTTGAGCCTTATCGCGCCATGGAAAATTGCAGCCGCGATACTGCCGCCGCTTATTTCCGCCACTTCCTCGTGTTTTTCAACGTTGGCGACAGAAGCTGGGCAATTTCTCAAAATATTATCATTTCAGGCATGGATACAAAAGGCAACGACCTTACAAACGAATGCTCCTACGCGCTCATGGACGCTTACTACGACATGAATTTGCCACAGCCCATTCTTTCCGTAAAGCTTCATAAAAACACGCCAAATGAGCTTTATCGCGCCATGGGACGCTTTTTCTTCACGCCCGGCACTCTCACCCCTTCCCTTTTCAACGACGACGCCATGTTTGCCGTTTTAAAGCGCGCCGGCGTGGATGAAGCTGATATTCCCGATTATTCCATCGCAGGTTGCCAGGAGCCGCTCATTATGGGCAAGGACAACGGAAATACAACAAGCAGCTGGTTTAATCTCGGAAAGATTTTAGAGCTCACTATTACAGACGGTATTTCCGAGATAACGGGCGAGCGCCTTGCTGAGCCTACAGGGCTTTCCGCCAAGGAACGCCTTGAACGGCTTGAAGATCTTTTCTATGCAAACGCTGAATTCTATGCCGATAAAATGACTGAAGCCGCAAACGGCGCGGCAAAGGCTCTTTCCCATCTTCGTGTACCGCTTTTGTCAACGCTTATGGGCGGCATTGAAAGCGGCTACGATATGCGCGATCCCGAGCACCAGGGAACAAAATATAACGGAAACGGCTGTCTCATCCACGGTCTTTCAGTCGTTGCTGACTCCTTTATCGCTGTAAAGCATTACATAAATGAGAATCCCGACGGCGCAGACAGGCTTGTAAGCGCTCTTATGACCGATTTCAAGGACGACGAGCCTCTTCGTCAGCTCCTTGCGACATATCCTAAGTTCGGAAACAATATCTCCGAGGTTGATGAAAAAGCATCGGAGATTGCCGATAAGATAGCCGACCTTATTGCTTCAAAGAAAAACTATCTTGGAAACGCCTTCCGCCCCGATTACAGCACACCCTCCACCCACTTGCTTTACGGCTATTGGGTCGGTGCAACGCCTGACGGAAGACATTCCCGCGATATGCTCAATTACGGTGTCGACCCTCTTTACGGCGATGCACAAAACGGACTTGGCTTCCGCATGCTTTCCGCCTTCAAGCTGCCCTATGAAAAAATGAACGGCGGCTATGCATCGCATTTCGGTGTCGACCCGAAATATTTCACAGGTGCTACCTACGAGGAAAAGGGCGAGCAATTTGCTTCCCGTGTTATCGCTCCTTTGTTTTTCAACAGCTCGAACAAAGACACCGTTTCACCCTTCTATCTGTATGTTAACGTAACGACAGCGGATATGCTTCGCAAGGTTCTTGCAAATCCTAAAAAATATGCTCCAAGCGGTGTTTATATTATGCGAATTCATGGCACTTTCGTCAACTTCCTTGACCTTTCTCCCGCCATTCAGAAAGATATTATCACCCGACTTGACCCCTCCTCGACACAAATGTAATTGAAAGGCTGACGATATGTATAAATTAGGCATTGATATAGGAACAACTACGATCTGCGCCGTTGTGGTCGATAACAAAAACTGCGTTATGGAAACTGTTAACACGGAAAGCAACGCTTTTATCGAAAGCAGTGACAGCTTTGAGCGCATACAGGACGTTACCGTTATCGAAAACAAAGCTATCGCCATTGTAAACGACCTTTTGGCAAAGTACGATGTCACCCATATCGGCGTTACAGGGCAAATGCACGGTATTCTATATACCGATATAAACGGTAAAGCCGTAAGCCCGCTGTATACGTGGCAGGACGGCAGAGGCGACGAGCTTTGCGGTGATATGTCCTACGCTCAAAAGCTTGCCTGCATATCCGGCTATCGCCTCGCCACAGGCTACGGCACGGTAACGCATTTTTACAATATGGAAAACGGTTTAGTACCCAATGACGCCGTTTTCTTCCTCACAATTCACGATTACATCGCCATGAAACTTGCAGGAAACAATTTTCCCGTAATGCACGCTTCCGATGCCGCAAGTTTAGGGATTTTCGATATTGAAAAATGCGAATTTGACCTTGCCGCCGCAAAAAGAGCAGGGATTTCTCCTTCATTTTTCCCAAAGGTAGTCCGCAATATTTCGCCCCTTGGCAAGCTTAAAAACGCCACGGTTTTCACCGCTATAGGCGATAATCAAGCGAGCTTTCTCGGTTCTGTAAGCGACAGCGAAAACAGCATTCTCATAAACGTCGGCACGGGAAGTCAGATATCTGTCGCCGTTAACGGCGAAACAGCTTTATCCGCACAATCCGTATCGGGAATCGACGTGCGTCCTCTTAATGGAGACAAGTTCATCCTTGTCGGTGCTTCTCTTTGCGGCGGCAGAGCTTATCAGATACTTGAAGGCTTTTTCCGCGACGTGCTGAAAATGGCAGGCTGTGACGATAAGCGCCTTTACGACGCCATGGATAAGCTGTCGGAGCAATACGACACTTTAACAGAAAAACTTGATTTTTCCACCTTATTTGCAGGCACTCGCGAAAATCCAGCCCTGCGCGGCACGGTAAGCGGCATTTCCACCTCTAATTTTACAGCTACTCATTTTGTCGTCGGCGTTTTGGAGGGAACGGTAAACGAGCTTTACGATACATATGAAAAAATTCTCCCGTTGCTTGAGAGTGTACCCACAAAGCTTATAGCTTCGGGAAACGGCATTCGTAAAAGTCACGTCACCCGCGAAATGTTTGCTTCTCGCTTCCATATGACCTTGGAAATGCCTTTGAACAAAGAAGAAGCCGCTTTCGGCGCCGCAATTTCAACTAAAAATTAAATTATATATAAAAAGAGCAAGATTTCTCTTGCTCTTTTTGTATTATTATGTCACCATTACAGACTATGCGTAAAGGATAAGCGCAATAAGGTCAACAGGCTCAGTGCCTTTGTTTGCGATACTATGACCGTTCCCTGAAGTAACGACAGCAGTATCACCTTCGCAAAGAGGATATTCTGTACCATTATCGTTATATATAGCTTCTCCTTTAATAATGTAGAAAAGCTCGCTTTCGCCTTCATGGACATGATATCCGATAGATGCGCCGGGGTCAAGATGGATATTTCCGAAAAGTCTGCCCTTTTCGTTAAGCTCGGCGGAGGAAACGAATTCCGTTACATAAACTGTTCCGTCGCCGCCCTTCATATTTTTTCTTGCGTCCGTTTTATATTTGCTTTTTTCGATTACCATAATATTCTCCTTGTGCTGTTTATGGCAAGATATTTATCTGCCGCAGCACTTTTTATATTTCAAGCCGCTTCCGCAGGGGCATGGATCATTTCTTCCAACCTTTTCCGCCGCATTCTTAACAGGCTTTTTCGCAGGCTTTTCTTCCGATCCTCCAAGGGATTCAAGATTTGCCTTCGCAACTTGCTTGCGCTTAAGGTCGTCGTCACGAACAACTCTGATAGATAAAATAGTGCGAACTGTTTCCGTTTTTATCTCATTTATCATGCCGTCGAACATATCGAAGCTTTCGAATTTATACTCCACAACAGGATCCTTCTGACCGTAGGCGCTGAGGTTTACACCCGCGCGAAGCTGATCCATCTGATCAAGATGATCCATCCACTTGTTGTCAACAGCCTTGAGCATTACAACACGCTCAAGCTCACGCAAGCGCTCGCTTCCGATAAGCTTTTCCTGCTCCTCGTAGCGTTGCATTGCACGCTCAACCAGCATTTCAATTACCTGCTCGCGAGTATACGTTTCCTGAACACTCGTGTCAAAGTCACCCTCGTGAAGCACATAGGAAAACGCCTGCTTTACAGGAACAAGAGCCGATGCATCAAGGATACCCTCATGGGCGTTATCGTTCTCGCTTGAGTGCAGATCAAGCTCACTTCTCATAATATCAGGTATCATTTTAAGGATAGTATCCTTGAGATTTTCGCCCTGCAATACCTTCTGACGCTCACCGTAAATAATTTCACGCTGTTGGTTCATGACCTCGTCGTAGCGAAGAACGTTTTTACGGCGTTGGAAGTTCATACCCTCAAGCTTTTTCTGCGCGTTTTCAATAGTATTTGAAAGTATGCTCGCTTCAATCGGATCGTCTTCGGAAAGACCGAGCGTACCAACAAGGCTTGTAACGCGGTCACCGCCGAAAAGACGCATAAGGTCGTCCTCAAGGGACAGGAAAAACTGCGATTCGCCGGGGTCACCCTGACGGCCTGCGCGGCCACGAAGCTGATTGTCGATTCGTCTTGACTCATGCCGCTCCGTACCGATTATGCAAAGACCGCCCGCATCGCGCACCTGCTGTGCTTCGCCTGAGGTTTCGGCTTTATATTTTGCCAAAAGCGTGCGGAAAGTATTTCTCGCTTCGATAATAGCTTCGTCCTGCGTTTCCGCATGGCCTGTCGCCTCATCAATAAGCGCATCCTCATATCCGTTTTTACGCATCTCGGATTTCGCCATATATTCGGCATTACCGCCGAGGCTTATATCCGTTCCGCGTCCTGCCATGTTCGTCGCAATAGTTACAGCGCCTTTTTTACCTGCCTGTGCGACTATTTCAGCTTCCTTATCATGTTGCTTTGCGTTCAAAACAACGTGCTTTATTCCTTCCTTTTTAAGCATATCGGAAAGAATTTCAGACTTTTCAATGGACACCGTACCAACAAGCACGGGCTGCCCTTTTTCATGGCTTTCACGTATTTTAGCGATAACTGCACGGAATTTGCCCTTTTCGCTCTTATATACAACGTCGCTTTTGTCGACACGGGCAATGGGCTTATTCGTCGGGATCTCAATAACGTCAAGAGAATAAATGTCACGGAATTCATCCTCTTCCGTCAAAGCCGTACCCGTCATACCCGAAAGCTTGCGGTAAAGTCGGAAGAAATTCTGGAAGGTGATAGTTGCCAAAGTTTTCGACTCGTTTTCAACAGTTACGTTTTCCTTCGCCTCGATTGCCTGATGCAATCCGTCGGAATAACGTCTGCCAAACATAAGGCGTCCCGTAAACTCGTCGACGATGATTACTTCGCCGTCGCGGACAACGTAATCAACGTCGCGCTTCATTATACCGTGAGCCTTTATAGCCTGATTGATATAGTGAGAAAGCTCCGTATTTTCCACATCGGACAAGTTCTCAACGCCAAATGCTTTTTCAGCCTTTTCAACACCACTTGTTGTAAGCACGGCACTTCTCGCCTTTTCATCGACGATATAATCTCCGCCAAGCTGGTCGGTATCCTCTTTGGTGTCGATTTCTTTGACTCTTACCTGCTTGAGTGAGCGTGCAAATCTGTCAGCCATCTTATACATATCAGTAGGCTTTTCACCGATACCTGATATAATAAGCGGTGTTCTCGCCTCATCTATAAGGATAGAGTCAACCTCGTCAACGATAGCAAAAACGTGACCGCGCTGTACCATATTTTCAGCGTGCAAGACCATATTATCTCTAAGATAATCAAAGCCGAGCTCGTTATTCGTGCCGTACGTTATGTCAGCCTTGTAAGCTTCTTTTCTCTGCTCGTTCGTAAGACCGTGGACGATAAGTCCGACGGAAAGGCCCATAAAGCGGTATATCTTACCCATCCATTCACTGTCGCGCTTTGCCAGGTAATCGTTGACCGTAACGATATGAACGCCCTCACCGGTAAGAGCGTTAAGGTATGCGGGCAAGGTGGAGACAAGCGTTTTACCTTCACCGGTTTTCATTTCAGCAATACGTCCCTGATGCAAAATAACGCCGCCTATAAGCTGTACACGGTAATGGCGCTCGCCTAAAACACGCGTAGCCGCCTCGCGCACAGCCGCAAAGGCTTCGGGCAAAAGCTCGTCAAGAGTTTCACCGTCTTTATAGCGCCGCTTAAACTCGGGCGTTTTCGCCTTAAGCTCTTCGTCCGTCAGCTTTGTATACTCTTCCGATATTTTTTCAATCTTATCAACGATAGGATATATTTTTTTCAGCTCTCTGGAGCTGTGGGTACCGAATATTTTTTTGAGAAGACTCATTATAACTGTATCCTTCCTGAAATATGGGCAAGCTTAGTTATTAAGCTCGCCAAGGTTCATAGCTTTAAGGTATGCGTTTATAAATCCGTCAAGATCGCCGTCCATTACTGCGCCGATATTTCCGCTTTCAAATCCCGTTCTGTTATCCTTTACAAGGGTGTAGGGCATAAATACATAGGAACGTATCTGCGAACCCCAGCCGATCTCCTTCTGATCGCCCTTGATATCCTCGATCTTGTCAAGATGCTCGCGCTCTTTTATCTCCATAAGCTTGGATTTGAGCATACGCATCGCCATTTCACGGTTTTGATGCTGGCTTCGCTCGTTCTGGCAAGCAACAATGATACCCGTGGGAATATGCGTTATACGGATAGCCGATTCTGTTTTGTTAACGTGCTGACCGCCTGCACCGCTGCTTCGATAAGTGTCGACCTTAAGATCTTCGTCGCGGATCTCGATCTCAACGTCATCATCCATTTCAGGCATTACCTCAACGGATGCAAAGGATGTGTGACGTCTGCCTGAAGAGTCAAAGGGTGAAACACGGACAAGACGGTGTACGCCTGCCTCGGATTTGAGATATCCGAAAGCGTTGTTTCCTTCGATAAGGAGCGACGCACTCTTCATACCCGCTTCATCACCGTCAAGATAGTCAAGCACTTTTATCTTATAGCCGTGACGTTCAGCCCATCTCGTATACATACGGTAAAGCATTTCAGCCCAATCCTGCGCTTCTGTGCCGCCTGCACCTGCATGAAAGTTGAGAATGGCATTATTCTTATCGTATTCACCCGACAACAAAGTTTCAAGGCGTTTTTCCTCCAGGCGCTTTTCAACGCCTGCAAAAGCTTCAACCACCTCGTCAAGCACGGAAAGATCCTCCGTTTCGTCGCCAAGCTCGCAAAGCGCCCCTGCATCCTCCCATTCGCCGTAAAGCTTGTCATAATCCTCAACAGCGTTTTTGAGCATTTTCGTTCTCTGTAAAACCTTTTGTGAGTTTTCAAGATCCATCCAGAAATCTTCAGCGGCAGATTGCTGTTCAAGCTCCGCTATCTCTGCCTTCATTTTTTCAAGTCCAAGCGCTAAAGCAAGTTCTTCGAGCTGTTGCTTGTATGCCGCTATTTTCAGTCTTATTTCATCAAATTCGACCATGTATATTGATCCTTTCCTCGGCGGCTTTAACCGTCCGGATATAATTTTCTATCATAATATTATACTTTAGTATAGCTTTATTGTCAAGTCCTTTTTAACTCTCCGACAAAAAACGACCTATTCCTTCAACTTCGCCGCGATCTCCTTGCCGTCCTCCAACATCGCCTTAAGCTTTTTTCCATCCTTTTGACGTATCACCGCTGAATACTCGGCAAGTCTTTCTATCAGCGCATCTATCTCGTCACATAAGTAATCGCCGTTTTCCATGAAAAGCCCCGTCCACATGTCAGCGTTAAGAGAGGCAACTCGCGTCATATCTCGAAAGCTTCCCGCTGAAAAGCCGTGGTGCTCCATAGCAACCGGGCTTTTGATATACGCACTGCTGACCACATGAGCAAGCTGTGACGTGAGAGCAATAACTCTGTCATGCTGTGACGGCGTTGTGACCTTGACTGCGGCAAAGCCTGCATTCATGAAAAGGTCATAAAGAATCTGTGTCTGCGCCTGCTGACCCTTATCGGGCGTTAAAAGCATCGTCGCCTTTGCAAAGGATACAAGATGGGACGAGCTATATCCCCATTTTTCCGTACCTGCCATGGGATGACCGCCGATAAAGCAAAAACCCTGCTCCTTTGCTATGGGGAAAAGCGCTTGACACACCATGCGTTTTGTGCCCGAGCAGTCAACGACGATACTGCCCTTTGCAAATTTATCTTTATTTTTGCTTACATAATCTATGGTTATTTGCGGATAAAGCGCGACCACGGTAACCTGCATTTGACAAAGCTTATCCTCCGTAAGTTTTTCGCATATTACGCCGTCATCTACCGCGTTTTTTATAACGCTTTCATCTATATCAAAGCCGTAGACCTCATTTCCGCTTGCACTCATTGCCCTTGCAACAGCACCGCCGATAAGTCCCAGACCCACTACACCTATTTTCATTTCAACCAATCCTTTTCAAAAATCATTCTGCAATCTCAAAAACTGAATTTCCGCTTGTGCGTACAGTTATATTTCCCTCTCTATCCGTGCGGTAAAGTCTTGCACCTATCCAATCAAACCTTGCAACAGCTTCAACCGTCGGATGACCGTAAGAATTATTCTTGCCGGCAGACGCTATCACTATTTCAGGCGTTATCTGCGAAAGCAGCTTGTCGCTGTTTGAATATTCCGAGCCGTGATGACCTGCCATGAAAACGTCACAATCGAGCTTGTCGCCGTATTCAGCCAAAAGCATCTCCTGCTGTGACGACATGTCACCCGTCGTAAGGAACTCGGAATTGTTGTAATCAAGCATCACCGTCATGGACTGCGTTTCATCATTCGGCGTTTGGTAAAAATAATCGGAGAGCACATACACTGACACGCCGTTCAGCGCCGTTATAAGAAGATCGCTTTCGGGAACGATGATTTCAGCGCCGCACTCCGTTGACGCCGCTTTTATGGCATCAGCCATTTCGCTCGTTTTCGGTATAGGCGGTAAAATAACGGCATCCGTTTTTACCGTTTTCATCACGTCAATAATACCGTTTACATGGTCTTTATGATAATGTGTCACCGCAATAAACTCAAGTCGGCTTACGCCGTTTTCACGCAAAAAAGCTATCGCATTCGTTGCCGCACCGTCGCTTTCGCTGCCGCAATCTATCATGCACGCCTTTCCATCCTTTTGTGCCACGATACAGCTACCCTGTCCCACGTCTACAGCCGTTATTTCAAGCACGTTTGCCTGCTTGATGGAATAAAAGCCCGAAAACGCCGCGTATACTATTAAAATCGCCACCGCGCCGAGTATGGGAATAACAGCCGATACTTTAGCTTCGTATTTTTTAAACAGTAGATACAGCAAAACGCAAATTGCGGCATAGAAGACCAGTAAAAACGCAAGCTGTTTCGGTACGTACACCGATGCAAAGGGAATATCGGATATTAAATTTGCGCAGTTCGTTATATACTCTGAAAGCAATTTGATAAAACCTCGCCCCACGTCTGAAATAAACGGTATTTTTCCTGCTGCAACCATTACAAGCTCAGCAATGAAAAATGCGGATACAGCCCAAACGCACAAAAGATTCGACACCACCGACAACGTTTGTACGCTTGAAAACACAATAGCTGTGATGGGCAAAACTCCGATAGATGCGGCAACTGTGACTGCTATGGCGGAAAATAAATACGACAGTATACTTGCTATTATTCTTTGCTTCGGCAATATTTTCGCCATTCGCTCGTATATAGGACTATACAAAAGCAGTATGCCAAGAGTTGCGCAAAAAGAGAGCTGCAGGCTTACGTCTGTGACCGCGAAGGGATTTACGGCGCAAAGCAAGCTTGCGGCAAAAACAAGGGATGTTTTCGAGTCGGAATTCGTACCGAAAAGCTTCGCTCCGTAAAATAAAAGCGTCATTATTCCCGCTCGCATTACAGATGCAGAAAATCCCGTTACAGCCATGAACAGCACGACCACTGCCATGTTGACTGCGGCGGCAACCCGTCTTTTAGCCGTTATCCGCGACAGAACTCCGTAAACAGCCGTGCTGATAAAGGAAAGGTGCAAGCCCGACACGGCAAAAACGTGAGAAAGTCCCGCCCTGCGAAAGCTTTCTTCCGTAGAAAACCCAAGTCCGCTTTTGTCACCCAGCATTACCGCCTTTGCAAAAACAGCTACATCTGCGCTGTTTTCCTCCAGCTTCCTTTCAAGAAAATCGCGAAAGGCTTGTATACCGTAACGCCACGTGTGCTTTTGCGCTTTTTCTACAGACAGAGACTCGTTATTGTAATCCCTGTCTATGCGCAAAAATATACCTTTTGCCCTGTAATAATCGTCACTTGTAAATTCTTCAAGCTCGCCTGTAAAAGCTATTTTATCATCAACATCGCAAATCCTGCCGTCCTCGTTGTAATAATAAGCCTTTATATTTACCTTTTCACCGTCGAGCTCGTCAATTCTTATAGCGTATTTGTAAACCTTATCATTCGATTTTGATATACTTTGCACCGTTGCCGATATTCTTTCATAATGACCGCAAAAGGACAACGTATCGAGCCAGACGTTGTTGATATAAAACGCCGCCGTCAGGGATGTCAGAATAACAGTAAGCCCTGCTGTCAAAAGCGCAATACTTTTTCTTTTGCAGGCGTATACGGTGCCGATTGCGCACATCAGCAATGATACGCAGGTAAACAGCACCATAAGCGTATGAATTTTCATGGTGTCATAAAGGAAAATGTATACAAACAGTGACGCGAGGTAAACCGAACAGATACACATCAGCGGCTTTTTCATATTTACACCTGTTTTTAATATAATATTATATTTTACTATAAACAGCATAAAAAATCAACTGTTTTTACTCCATACCGTCGATTTTGTATACATTTTTATCTTGCCTGTCCCATATATTTTTATATCAGCATGAAAGGAGCAATAAAAATGGCTGAATACTACAACATATCCGCCGAAAAAACAGCCTCGCTTGTCAAAACCGATATAAAGCGCGGTCTTTCAGAAACAGAGGCACTAAAAAGGCTTGATACCTACGGTAAAAATAAACTTAACGAAGCCAAGCCGAAAAGTCTTTTAAAGCGCTTTGCCGAACAGCTTTCCGATTATATGATACTTATCCTTATCGCCGCGTCTGTAGTATCGTTTTTGACAGCCTTCATCTCAAAAAGCGGCGACTATATCGACTCACTCATTATCCTCGCCATCGTTGCCGTCAACGCCGTCATCGGTGTTGTGCAGGAATATCGCGCTGAAAAAGCACTTGATGCGCTGAAAAAGCTGACGTCACCCTCGGCATACGTGCTTCGCGACGGCGTTTTTAAGACCGTCGACGCGCAGGACGTCACCGTCGGTGATATTATAAGAGTCAAGGCAGGCGACCTCGTTCCCGCCGATTGCCGAATCATAAGTGCCGCTTCCCTTCGCTGTGACGAATCTGCGCTTACAGGCGAATCGGTCGCCGTGGAAAAAACCTCCGCCGTCATATCCGCAAAAGCCCATCATCCCGGTGACATGAAAAATATGCTTTTTTCCTCTACCGTCGTCACCTGCGGCAACGCATTGGCGCTCGTTGTCGATGTTGGTATGAACACACAGGTCGGAAAAATCGCGAAAATAATCTCCGAAAGCGATTCTCCGCAAACGCCTTTACAATTAAGGCTTGCCAAAACAGGTAAGCTTCTCGGAATGTGCGCCCTTGCCATTTGCGGTGTAATATTTCTTTTCGGGCTTTTGCGCCATATTCCCGTGCTCGATATGTTTATGACCTCCGTCAGCCTCGCCGTCGCCGCTATTCCTGAGGGGCTTCCCGCCGTCGTCACCGTAATGCTCGCCATCGGTGTCAGCACGATGGCAAAGAGGCGCGCGATCGTTAGAAAGCTTCCCGCCGTTGAAGCGCTCGGCTCAGTTTCCGTCATCTGCTCGGATAAAACGGGGACTATAACCGAAAATAAAATGACCGTAACCGAAAGCTACGGCGACAAAAAGGCTGCACTTACTATGGCTTGTCTTTGCAGTAACGGAAGTGATCCTACGGAGCAGGCAATTGAAGCCTATGCCATGGGGAGCGGTATAAACGCCTTGGAGCTTCGCAAAGCTCATTCACGATTGCGAGAGCAGCCCTTTTCCTCACAGCTTAAACGAATGAGCGTCGTTTGCAAATATGGTGCAGGTACACGCTTCATCATAAAAGGCGCGCCCGATGTGATCCTGCCATTTTGCAAAATGAACGAACAAGCAAGGCAAAGCATACTTGACGCCGTTTCGGTCATGGCACGCAAGGCACTTCGTGTAATTGCTGTGGCGTACCGCGACACAGCTTCGCCCTCCGATACGGAAGAAAAGGACCTTGTTTTTTGCGGACTTTTCGGCATAATAGACCCACCCCGTCCGGAAATAAAAAACGCCGTTGCGCTTTGTAAGGGCGCAGGTATCCGCGTTTGCATGATAACGGGCGACAACGCAGAAACAGCTTTGGCTATCGCAAAGCAGGTCGGCATTGCTGACAATATAACGCAAGCTGTGACGGGAAGTCAGCTCGCCGAGATGTCCGACAAGCAGCTTGAAAACAGCCTTGAGCACCTGCGCGTTTTCGCTCGCGTTACACCTGAACAAAAGGTTCGTATAGTCAAGGCGCTGCGCCGCAAAGGTCATACCGTTGCCATGACGGGTGACGGCGTAAACGATGCACCCTCACTTAAAACGGCTGACATTGGCTGTGCCATGGGTATAACGGGCACGGACGTTGCCAAGGGGGCGGCTGACATGGTGCTTACGGACGACAATTTTGCAACCATCGTTGACGCAATAAAGGAAGGGCGCAGTATATACGACAACATAAAAAAAGCCGTTCAGTTTCTTCTTTCAAGCAATATCGGCGAGCTTCTTACAGTTTTTATCGCCATGCTTTTAGGCTTTCCCGCGCCACTCGTTGCCGTACAGCTTTTGTGGATAAATCTTGTCACAGATTCATTACCCGCCATTTCCCTCGGTGTTGACAGCGCAGACAGCGATATAATGGACAGAAAGCCCACCGACCGCCGCAAAAGTATTTTTGCTGACGGACTCGGCAGGCTTATCGCTTGTGAAGGCTTGATGATAGGCGGTCTTTCTCTTGCCGCCTTTGCCATAGGCAGATATTTTTTCGCGAGCATCGACATTGCACGGACAATGTGCTTTTCCGTTTTAAGTCTTTCTCAGCTCGTCCATTCTTTTAATATGCGCTCGCGCCATTCCATTTTCAAAAAAGGTATTTTCAGCAACAAATGGCTCACCTTTTCCTTTATAATTTGCACTCTTTTGCAGGTCGTCGTAATTTGCGTGCCACAGCTCAACGGAATTTTCCGTGTCACCGCCTTAAGCGGCGTTCAATGGCTCACCGTTGCCACACTTTCCATCATTCCGCTTATCGCCGTAGAAACAGAAAAGCTTATTGCGGATTCATTATCGCCACGTCGCAAACGCGTGTAAATCCTATTTTCATGTAAAGCGCCTTCGCCGCAGGGTTTACATATCGTATATACGGCGTTTTTCCCTCCCTTTGAAGCGTTGCGCAAAGGGCGCAAACGGTTTTTTTCGCAAATCCTCTTCCTCTGAATTTTTCGGCGCTTGCAACGGAATACAAAAACGCCGCGCTGTTACTCTCTGCCATAGATGCCGCCGTCGCACCGATCTCGCCGTCACACAAGGTAAAACAAAATCGTCCCGTTTTTTTAACGCTTCTGCGATAGACCGTGTATTCAAATTCCTCATATTCGGGCATGGTAAACTCCTTTATTCCCGATAAAAAGTCGTAAATTCCCCTTATATCCTCGTATTTTGCAAAACGGATATCATCTGCGTCCGGCATTTCAACGCTCTTTTTAAGTGACGCCATTTCAGCTATCTGATATGTGTAATCATTTTGCAAATATGGGAACATAGGCTGTAACAGCTCAGGCATGCCGATCACTGTGTACGGCGGATGCATATTCAAAAAGCCGGCCAGCTCCTGCGCCTGCTCCTCGTAAAATATGGGGATCGTCGGACTGTCGTAGGACGGATATATCTCAAAGCCTGCCGTTGAAAGCATTATTAAAATACCGCTTTCCTTTTGACGCCATACCTGCGCCTCATTTGCGGGATTTTCCAGCCTTATGCGCGCAGATATCGCCTTTTCGTCCAAAAGATCATGTCTGAAATTATATTTTTCGATCATTTAAAATTTTTCCTTTCCGCCATACATATATTGTGTCTTTTCGGAAACCCTATTTGTAAACACAATTTGGAGGGATACAAATGGAACAAAATATACATTGCGCACAATTTTTAAACGCCGTATATCAAAACGCAAAAATGGGCATTGACTCTCTTAACACAGTCATTCCCATGGTAAACGACTCAGCGCTTGCCGCCGATCTACAGACACAGCTTGACAACTATAACAGCACTGCATCAGCCGCCGCTGTAAAGCTCAATGAAAATCAGCTTGCCGTCAAGGATAACAGCGCAATGTCCAAGGTTGGACTTTGGGCATCCATTAAAATGAATATGCTTACGGATACGTCGTCCTCCCATATCGCCGAGAGCGTTATTCAGGGAAGTAACATGGGCATAATCGATATGACGAAAAACCTCAATCGTTACCCCGACTTGCCTGACGATGTGACGTCCATCGGCTCACAGCTTGTGGAAAACGAGCACAACCACATTCAAAGGCTTAAAGCTTACCTCAAGTAGTATCAATTATTTTACCACAAAGCGCACAGAAAGTCCACGTTTTTTTACGCTAACGGCAAAAAAGGCTTTTCCACACTCGGAAAAGCCTTTTCATATTAAGTATTTTTCTTTGTCGCACGGCGCCTTGCCGCTGCAGCAACCGCCTTTTTCTTTTTCGCTTCAGCCGCCGCGGCTATCTCTCGCTCCGCTGTCAGTGCCGCCTCATCCGCCAAACGCTTGCGCTCGTCAAACAGCTTCTCAGCTTCACTTTGAAGCACCTCGTCCTCAAAAGTAATATACCTTGCAAACGCATCGGGAAAAACAAACAGCTTTTCTCCCACGCTTTTATTTTCAAATTTCACCTTTACGTGTGTGTCATCCATTCGGGTGATGCGCCCTTTGCCAAACAAACCGTGAACGACCGTTTTTCCTATACTCTCCATACGCTCCTCCGCTTTTGATATGATCTATAAGTATATTTTATCAAAATTTTAAGTTTTTTTCAAATAGGCATTTTACACAAAAATTTTCGTTTCCTTATTGTGCATCTCGCAAAATAGCTTTTTTTGAAAACAAAAAAAGCATGTTTGGCACTTGCCAAGATGGTTTTCGTATAGTATAATTAATATAACAAAACAATTAGGAGGTACTATATGAAAAAAACATTATTATCGTTGGTTTCCCTGCTTCTCGCTTTTTCCATGCTTTTCTCTCTTGCAGCATGTAGTGGCGGAGCAAACTCAAATGACGACGTTACACCCACTTCAGCACCCTCTTCCGACGATACACCCACACCTGGCGAAGATTATACTGAAGGTGGAAAATTCGTTGATTACAATCACTACTCCGTCGACCCGTCCATCAAGCTTCAGGCTTACGATCTTCCGAACAAAACAGTTACATACCTTACGTCTGCAGGCTATACAGAGCCCGACGCAACAAAGCATTCCATCATTCGCGACGTTTACGGTGTAACCATTGAGCCTATCCATATTGGTAACGACGATTACACAACGAAGCTCATCACTCTTACAATGGGCGGCGAAGCACCTGACCTTACACACGCAGGAAATTCCCTTTCCCTTATCAGCCGCGGCATTTTACAGCCTTGGAACAATTACATTGATATTGAAACAAACCTTTGGAAGGACCTTGAAAATTGCTTCAACAACGTTCGCATAAACGGAAGCGTTTACACTCTCCGTGAGCGTCCGTCCCGTTGGGACTTCTGCTGGTACAACAAGGAGATTTTCGAAGAAAACGGTATTACAACTCCGAAGGAGCTTCTTGAACAGGGTAATTGGACTTGGGATACGTTCCGTGACGCCGCAAAGGCACTCACTATCGACGAAGACAGCGACGGTGTTCCCGAAATTTGGGGTGCTGCCATTCAGACAGGCTTGTATCTCGTTTATTCTACAGGTACGTCCCTTGTAAGCATTGAGCCCGACGGCTCCGTTTCCAACAACATTCGTTCAGAAAAGGTTGCCCGTGCCGTTGAATTTTACACACAGCTTTCCGTCAGTGACAGCGTTCTTTACGACGGAAGCGACCAAAAGGAACAGTTTGGCGCAGGCAAGGTTGCTATGCTTTGGGGCGGTCTCTGGTTTAAGGTAGCTTTCCTTGATATGCTTAAAGAAGGAATCGTTGACTTTGTTCCTTTCCCCCGCGACCCTCAGGCAGACAAGTATTATATTTACGAGCAGTTCGCATTCTATTCTCTTCCCACTGACGCAAAGAATCCCCAAGGTGCGGCAGCTTATATGAACTCTATCCGTTACAGTACAATGGTCGTTGACGAGGAAGAAAGAGCTGAAAGAGATGCTCTTTCCGTATCCGAGCAAGTCGATATTCACGGCTGGCCCAATGAGCTTTCCGACTATATGCTCGAAGAGCTTTACGGAAATCCCGAATACGTTCCCGTTGAAATGACGTACACAACGTTCAACCTTGGTCAGTTCTTCGGCGACATTTGGTTCCGTCCGCTCCTCGGCGAGCCTTGGTCTGCCATAGCGGAAGAGCTTTATCCGAAGATAAATGAAGAAATTGCCTCTCTTTTAGAACAGTAAAATTTTACGGCGCACAGACCGACAAAATCGGCTGTGCGCCGTTTAAAATAGCATTAAAATATAAAAAAGCACAATATAATGCTATACTTTTTTCATATATATGGTATAATTATATCAGTATAAAGCAAAAGGAGCGTTCATATGTCATTCACCCCCGACTATACAAATCTTCAAAAATCAGCTTACAATAAAAAGATCAAGCGCATTCCCCTTTACGACCATATTATTTCCGCCAAGGTAATGGGCGAAATTATGGGTTGCGGCGATTTTACGTCACTTTTTGGTCAGGGCAAAGAAGGCAAGCGCGAATATCTTAAAAGAAGCATAGATTTTTGCCTTATGACAGGCTACGATTGTATCCCCTTTGAGTGCAGTACAGGTTCTGTCATGCCAGGCTCAGGCTCTTTGGGCGGTCACAAGGACGGCATTATCAAGACAAGAGAAGATTTTGAAAAATATCCGTGGAAAGAAATTCCCGATATGTTCTTTAACGCATACGATGAAACGTATACTCTTTTGGGTGAGCTTTTGCCCGATGGAATGAAAGCTGTCGGCGGTCCAGGCAACGGCGTTTTTGAATGCGTTCAGGATATTACGGGATATATGGATCTTTGCTATATCCGAGAGGATGACCCCGAGCTTTACCGTGACCTGTTTTTCGCCGTTGGCGATATGATGTCAGCTATATGGTCACGCTTTATGAAAAAATACGGCGATATTTATGCCGTTTGCCGTTTCGGTGATGATCTTGGCTTTAAATCAACAACGCTCATCGCTGCTGACGATATCCGCGAGCTTGTAATTCCCCAATATAAGCGCATAATCGACACTGTTCATTCATATAATAAGCCTTTCCTGCTCCATTCCTGCGGCTGTATTTTCAACGTCATGGATGATATCATCAACGTGGCAGGTATTGATGCCAAACATTCCAACGAGGACGTTATCGCGCCCTTCACCGACTGGGTCGAGCGCTACGGCAAAAAGATAGGAAACTTTGGCGGCGTTGATACGGACGTGCTCTCTCAGGAAAGCCCCGAGCAGATAAAACGCTATGTATTTGAAATTCTCGAAAAACTTGACGCAATGGACGATTGCGGCGGCATCGCCATCGGTTGCGGCAACTCCATCCCCGATTATATCCCTGCCTCAGGATTTATGGCAATGAATGAAGCCGTCCGTGAATACCGCGGCGATTTTGCAAAATAGGTTTTAAGCAAAGAGATGTAGCCAAAAAGCTACATCTCTTTTTTATTTACGGGCAGGTTTAACATTTACAGCAGGGTTTATATCTCCTTCAATTTTTCCGTTTGCATCTTCAAACGCTTTTATACTTTCTCTTATTAACACAAGCACATGACTGTTAACGCTTCTGCCTTCATAATCAGCCACATATGCAATTTTATTCAGCATTTCTTCTTTAATTCATATGGAAACACTTTTAATAGCCATAATATCGCTCCAAAATAAATATATTACGATGTTTTTAGCTTCATTTTTTTAATTTTTTTCTTCAATAAAATCTGCCCAATATCGACCTATTGCCGAGATAAGCTTTAGCACCTGCTCATGCACGGCAGGAGGAAAGACGCTGAAAATTCTGAACGTCTCAAAGCAGATAACGCCCTTATATTCTATCTCCTTAAGCCCCTCAATAAAGCCCTGCCAATCGCAGACATGAGTGCTCGGCGAGGAAAGATACGTATAAGGTATCATATGCAGGTCATCCTTCGCGTCATTATCATGAAGATGAAGTATTGTAAGGCGTGCGCCAAGCTCTTTTACAAACTCCTTTACGTTGCGATTCGTAAGATTTGCATGTCCTATATCAAAGCAAAAGCCGAAATAATCACCCTGAGCCTCACCGTTGAGTATATCTATCATGCGGCAAGCATCGGCGGCGTTGGAAAGTCTTCCTTCAATAATGCGCTTATTTTTATTTATAAATATGTTTTCAAGGCATATTTTAACGCCCTTATACTTTTTGATTATTGGGATAAGACTGCGATAAAGAGCAAGATTTGCTTTCCACTCCGCCTCGCGCGTGTCCGCTTTTATGGGATGAACAACTACTGCAGGGCATCCGATATATTCACTTATCGCAAAGCATTTGTCCAAGGCGTTGCGAATATATTCATTCACCTCGTCCATACCCTCAAAGAAAACCGGAAAAGGTGCGTGCATCTGCGAAAAAGATACGCCTGCCTGCTCCGCCGCTTTTTTCATCGGCGCAAAAAATTCGCACACCTCAGCGGTGCTGTTATCAAAAATCGTAGGATAAAAACCTTCCTGCGACAGCTTTTTCGTATCAAGATAATGGTCAATATTATAATCCACCGCATCAAAACCGCATTTTCTTATAAATTCAAAAGATTCCAACGGCTTTTGTGCATCGTACCATGACGCCGACTGAACTCCGACTTTTAACATTATTTTTCCCTCCGAATTAAAACTCGTTTAAAGTATATCACTAAAAACAGCACTTGTCAAACATATCTTTACGCTTTTATAAAACAAAATCGGCAGAATAAGCTGCCGATTTTATTAGCGTCTGTCAAGTATCGCTTTTACAGCCGCATCAACCTGACCCCGCGTGTTAAATGCACCCAGGGAAATTCGGTTGCAGCCGTCACTACCGATAGCTTTATGCGCCAAAGGCGCGCAATGCAAGCCCGAGCGGATACAAATATCGCGCTCCGCAAGCCTCGACGCCGTAACACCTATATCCTCGTCTTTCAGCGTAAACGCAACGATGGACGCTGCATTGGCATCGCTTTCAAAAAGCTTTACCCTTTCGCTTTCAGCCAGCGCCCGTATGATTCGCTTACGAAGTATTTTTTCTTTTTCACGGTTTTTCGCCATGTTTTTTTGTACGAAATCTATTCCTGCGCCAAGCGCAATTATTCCGCTCACGTTCAGAGTTCCGCTTTCAAGCGCCTCGGGTAAAAAATCAGGCTGTATAAGCTGGGAGGAATTAGTCCCTGTTCCGCCGAATGTCAGCGGCTTCGGCGCAGGCGCATCATCACCAATGGCAAGTATACCTGTACCCTGTGGACCGTAAAGTCCTTTGTGACCGGGACAGCAAAGGTAGTCGATATTGTCCCGTGTCATATTTATATCCAAAAGCCCGGCACTTTGAGATGCATCAACGGCGAAAGCTATTCCACGCTCCCTGCACATCAGTCCCAGCTTTTTTATCGGCAATATAAGCCCCGTTACGTTTGATACGTGGGTGCAAATTACCATGCGGGTATTTTTTCGCAGCGCTGATAAAAAGGAGGCGACGGTCTTTTCATCGTTATAGGGATCAACTGCGGCGATGGAATATGATATGACCGAGCCGTCACTCAACGCCTGCAACGGTCGCAAAACGGAATTGTGTTCACGGTCCGAGCATACCACATGGTCGCCGAAGCTGCAAGCTCCTTTTATCAGTATATTGAGCGCGCAAGTCGCATTTTGAGTAAAAATTATATTTTCTGCCTTGGAAATTCCGAAAAGCGACGCGGCGCGCTCCCTTGTATCATACACCTCGTTTGCCGCGACAACTGCGCTTTTATATGCGCTTCGTCCGACGCTTGCGCCTATCTGCGACATCGCATAATACATCTTATCCAAAACGGCGCGCGGCTTTGGATAGCTTGTTGCGGCATTATCCAGATATATCATTGCTCCGCAGTTTCTTTTACCGTAATACCAAGCTGTGTCAAAACGGTGAGAGCATCATCTTTATCGTCCCCTCTGACAACTATGCAATATCCGCACGGCTGGGCAAAAAGCATCTTTGGCGGTCGTTCAACGGCGGCGTTAATACCGCTTTTACGCAAAGCCTTGGCTCCTTTACTTGCGTGTGTCACAGAGCGGCAAAGAATATAGCATTTTTTCATTTACGCCTCATCCTTTCTGATGAAATATCCGTCTCTTTATTTTATGCACAAACATGAATAAGTGTTATTGACCGCCGTGCCGATTATGTGGTATAATAAAGCGAAAATAAAAATATCGGGCGGAAAAAACATGTCGATAAAAGAAAAACTGCTTAAACTGCTTGAAGAAAATGAAAATAAATATGTATCGGGCGAAGCTCTGTCCGTATCTTTGGGTGTTACGCGCACAGCAGTCTGGAAGGCTGTAAACAAGCTGAAGGATGAGGGCTATCCCATCGACTCGGTGAAAAACTGCGGCTACAAGCTCAATTGCAACGCCGACGTTATGGAGGAGAGCGATATAAGCGCTCTCGTTACGGCACAGGGCGTGACCGTCACCGCAAAGCGCCACGTCAGCTCCACAAATACAGTATTGCGCGAGCAGGCGGAAAAGGGTGCAGAGCACGGAAGCGTATTTGTCGCCTCGTCGCAGAGCGCAGGGCGTGGCAGAATGGGCAGAAGCTTTTTTTCACCCGACGATACGGGAATATATATGAGCATACTTTTGCGACCAAGCTTTGACGCCGAAAAAGCTTCTCTTATCACCTGTGCCGCCGCAGTTGCAGTATGCAAAGCCATTGAAAAGGTGTGCGGTGCAGATGTGCGTATAAAATGGGTCAACGATATTTTCCTCGGCGGTAAAAAGGTGTGCGGCATCCTTACGGAGGCATCCTTTTCCATGGAAAGCGGCAAGCTTGAGTATGCCGTTTTGGGCATAGGAATAAACGTGTATAAACCCGAAGGCGGCTTCCCTTGCGAAATTGAGAGCATTGCAGGGTATATCGCAGAAAAACGTGAAAAAAAGCTCCGCTCAAGGCTTACAGCGCAGATAATAAACGAGTTTTTCAGCATTTACGGCGAATATGAAGCTTTTGATTTTGTTGATGAATACAAAGCGCGAAGCTTTGTCATCGGTAAAAAAGTGAAAATTATTCGCGGTGACACGGTGAAAAACGCCACCGTTACGGATATCGACGGCAAATGCAGATTGCTCGTTGAATATGAGAACGGTGAAAAGGATGCGCTTTCATCAGGCGAAATAAGTATACGTTTTTGAAAGAGGTAACAATATGAGAAAGCTTTTAAGCTATGTGCGCCGTGCCGTCGATGATTTTTCCCTCATCGAGGACGGTGATAAAATAGCCGTCGGTGTATCAGGCGGCAAGGACTCCTTAACTCTCCTTTGCGCTTTGGCTCAAATGCGCAGATTTTATCCGAAAAAGTACGATGTATGTGCCATAACGATAGATATGGGCTTTGACGGAAAGCCCTTTCAGCAGGACGGTATCCGTGATCTTTGCGAGAGCCTCGGCGTTGAATATCACGTGAGAAAAACTGATATTGCCCAAATTATTTTTGATATACGCAAGGAGAAAAACCCCTGTTCCCTTTGTGCAAAAATGCGCCGCGGTGCGCTGGACGATGAAGCAAAGGCTCTTGGCTGTAACAAGATCGCCCTCGGTCACAGCTGTGATGATGCAATAGAGACTTTTTTCCTTTCCCTTATCTTTGAAGGCAGAATGTCCTGCTTTAAGCCCGAAACCTATCTCTCCCGCAAGGATATAACGGTAATACGCCCCATGGTTTATATGTGGGAGCATCAGGTCGTAGCTTTTTCCGAAAGGCAACAGCTTCCCGTAGTAAAAAGCGGCTGTCCTGCCAACGGAAACACCCAAAGGCAAAAAATCAAGGAATTTATTCAGCAGCAAGAAAAGGATTTCCCCGGATTTAAAGAGCATATTTTCAGAGCTATATCAAATTCCAAGCTTGACGGTTGGGCGCGCGAATAAATTTTTTTAAATCAACGAAAAGAGGACTTCCCCTCTTTTTTGTATATTATAAAAATTTTCATATTGATTTTGTGCTTGTTTCCGTGTTTTGTCTATGTTTTTCGCGTTAAAAATATGTATAATTAGAATATAAACTAAAAGAAAGAAGGACGAACCATGAAAAAGTTTTTGGCAATTTTATTGTCAGTCATGATGATCCTCTCTGTTTTTGCCATGGGGTTACCTACTTTTGCAGCATCGCTGCTTATGATGCAGCTTGACCCGCAATATGCAGGAACAGAGATAACGGTCAGCGGTATGAGCTCCGAGCCCGACGTTACCGTTGAGATCTATGCACCCGATGCCACAGATCCTATTATAGTCAAACAGCTGACCATTGAGCCCAACGGCGCTTATCATACAGTTTTTACTGCGCAGGAAGGCGTTTTCGGCAAGTATAAAGCCGTTGCAAAAACTGCTTCCGAGCAAGCTGAGATGTTTTTCGACGTTATCGAAAAAACTGCTGACAGCGACGGAGAAAAGGAATTTGAGATAGTTAACGACTATTCCGAAAAGGAAATCGGCGGCGTTCGCGTTTTCGTTGACGGTGATGCCCACAAATATTCCATTGATTGCTTCGATAAAAACGGCGACGTTATGGCTCCCCTGGCAGAGCTTTGCGGCGTTATCGATATTGAGCTTTCCGAAGTCGACGGCGGTTGGTTTTTGAAAAAAGGACTTATTGAGCTTACTCTTAAAGAGGGAAGCGACAAGGCTGAAAAGCTTGACAGAGCAAAGGACACACCCGAGACACTTACAATGTCTGCCGCACTTGAAAAGAGCGGCGACGTGCTCGTCGTTCCCGTTGGATCTATCGCCGATGCATTCGGTTGGCATAATACATACGACAAAGAAGCAGGTATAATTGCCATCGGTACTCGCGAAAAGGACGATTGGTTTTATCACTTCCCCACTCAGTCCGATTGGAGCAACGTGCTTGACGTAACAGCAAAAAGCATCAGAGAAAACATTACCGCGGACTTCTCTTGGGGGCTTTTACAGCAGCGCTCAAGCACCGATACAGGCATCATTGAATCTGCCGATATATTTAAGCTGAAGATAATTTCCTACTATGAATCCGCAGGTCAGGTAACTCTTCCCACCATCGGTTATCTGGCAGAAGACTTTTCCAAGGGCTTTGATGCAAACGCTTGGGGTATGTGGCCTGACAGAGTAAATACTTCCAAGTATGCACACACTGACGTTTCAGGTATCCACCTTGAAATAAACAACGACAAGTTAGTCAACCAGATGTTTACCCGTGAAAGCCTCGGCTATTCCATTCCCACTTATCCCGACGGCACGTCTGCCTTAGGATATCTTGAAGGCACGGATTTCCCCTATCCCCTTACGGCGAAGGTATACGATGCTTCCTGCGCAAAGGGTATTGACGGCATTTACGTAACGCTTTACGACGGAATCGTCGAGCCTGAATATGCTGATGCATGGCCCATGAAGTCTACTGTCGGCAGTTCCACCTTGCGTACGCTTGAAGGCTACAAGGAAGGCGACGTTGTCGCTGTCGGTATCATCCACACAGCCAAGGACATATTAGCTCCCATCTGGCGCGAGCATTCAAGAGTTACTGTCCGAGAAATGGTGACCAGCGGCATCGACGGTATGTGGTGCGACAACTACGGCCCGTGGGACAGCTTTGCAAACATCAAAAACTGCTTTGGTAATTGGAGCGAAGCTCTTTTCACAGAATATCTTAAAACACGTCACACAGCCGCTGAGCTTGCGGAAATGGGTGTAAACGATATCAGCTCCTTCAACATCCGCGAATATATGGTTCAGACAGCCATTGAATATTACGGCGATGCTGATTTGATAAAAGGTCTTGAACAGCAGTTTTTATATAGCGAGACAAGCCCTGCATATCAGGATACCTTCTGGCTTGACAACGCTATTTGGGGCGCATACAAGACATTCAAGTCCGCCGCATCCTTCCAATACATTCAGGATATCTATGAAATAGCAAAAGAAGAAGCTGTCAAGGGCGGTCTTGAAGACGGATTTTTCGTTCTCGGTAACGACTCTCCCGGCGTAAGCCACGGCTTTGTTGAAAGCGATTTCCTTGACGCTGTCGGCGCTGAAATGAGCAACGGCTGGAACCTTTCCTTCGGTTCTAAGGGTATTCCTCTCCTTCCCGAAGGCCGTATGGCTGTTTACTACAAGGTTGCAAATGAATTCGGTTCTGCTCCTTACTGCATTCCTTGGTATTATTCAAACGGCAACGACGCTCTCAAGAAAACAAATGCAGGTAAGATACTCCTTGCCGAAGCCTTTGCAAACAACGCTTTAATGAGAGCCTCCTCTACTACGATTGCCAACGACAAAGGTCACTATTGGCTCAATACCTTTATTTACGAAAATGAAAAGCTCCTTGGCACTCGCTATACAAAGGCAGACATTGCCATCATCTTCTCCACACAAAATCAGCTTGCCAACATGAACCCCAACTACCTTATCGGTGCCGGCCATGATAAGCAGTATCACACTCAGGGCGTTTGGGGTACGTCTCACGCTTTGGCAAAGGCAAACATTCCTTACACTATCATTCCCGAATGGCAGGCAAATGCAGAGCTTTTGGCAAACTACAAAACAGTCGTTCTTCCCAACCTCGAGTCTATGACAGACGAGATGTATGAGATATACACAAATTATGCGAAAAACGGCGGCAGACTCGTTATTACGGGACCTATGGGTTATCGCTACGGCGGTGACGAGGGCTACTTTATGAAGCGTGACACCTCGCTGATCACACAGCTTTTAGGCGTAGATATAACAAGCACACCGAAAAACGACCTTGTAAACTATACCTCCGTACCTGACAGCTTCACTACTGCTCAGCTCGGCAGCGGTACCGTCGTTTGGAGCGAACAGCCTTTAGGCAACATTTATATGACAGTTCCCGCAAACCGCGACCAGCTTTCCAAGCTTATTATTGCAATGTGCGGAAACGACAAGACGCTCATCGACCGCACGTCTATCCCCGAAACCGTTGGCGCATACCTGCTTCAGAGCAAGGACGGTCAGGATCTTTTCGTGGACCTTGTAAACTATAACGTGGATCTTTCCAACGATAAAGTTACCAATACAGACAGCTTCACCGTTAAGGTCAAGCTTCCCACCGGCGCAGACTATAGCGCATACAATGCATACGGACTTTCTCCCGACGGAAACTCCGAGCTTGCTATGACTGTAAGAGACGGTTGGGCTGAGGTCAGTGTTGACTCCTTCAAGATCTATACCTCCGTAAAGCTTTCCACAAAATCTCAGGCAGCAGAAACACCTACACCTGAGCCGACACAGGCTCCTGCCGAAGATACACCTGCACCAACTGATGCTCCCGCAGAGGATACACCTACAAAGGCTCCGTCTGACGGCGCTGCCCCTGCGAGCTCTGCAGGCATTATTATTGCTATCGTCGCCGTTGCAGTTGTAGCTGTCGCAGCCGTTTTAGTTGTAATAATGAAAAAGAAGAAATAATTAAAAAAGCTTCCACTTTTTCTCTGTTGTTCTTAACGGAGAAATTGCAAGCACGAAAAAACGGCAGAGAACTTGTTTTCTCTGCCGTTTTGTGGTATAATGGAACTAACGAGAAGCCTCTCCCTTTGGGAGAGGTGGCGGCGAAGCCGACGGAGAGGGCAAAATGGAGCGAGAACCATTAAAGAAAAATAATGAGTTGCTAAATGTCGCAAGAATCTTACGCCGTAATATGACTCGGCAAGAAAAACATTTATGGTATGATTTTTTGCGATATTATCCGGTAAAGATATACAAGCAACGTATCATAGATAATTTTATTGCAGACTTTTATTGTCATAGTGCGCGTCTTGTGATAGAGCTTGACGGTTCACAGCACTATACAAGCCAAGGTAAAGCACACGACGAAGCAAGAACTGAAATCCTTGAAAGATATGGAATTTATGTTTTGCGGTTTTCAAATAGAGATGTAGATAAGAATTTTGAAGGTGTTTGCCGAATGATTGATCGGGTAATCAATGAGAGAATTGAAGAC
>SVND01000044.1 GCA_015067075.1 Oscillospiraceae bacterium | reverse complement strand
TAAGGGGGCAAGAGGTTTCGATCCCTCTCGCCCCCTTAACCCCCACTCTCTCAAACGACTTTTTCATCCTTTTGCTTGTTCCAAATCTTCCACCTTGGCTTCATGAAAAAGCGCTTTTTGCTCGTCGGTAAAATATACTTGGTGGGTTTTGATGTAATTTTAAAGCTTTAATTGTTGGTTTTTTAATTGAATTTTAACGGCAAAATTAGATGCTCCTCTCCTTCGCTGCGCAGATTTTCTGCCATTTCACATTATTTATTGAGCGTCAGGGATAAATGCTCCGCACGGAGACTTTTTTCCTGACAAAACAGCCGTAAAAAATGCTGTGATTTTCCTTGTTCGAAAGCATAGCGACTGCGGCTCCCTCTGGGAGGGAGCTGGATTTTGCCGAAGGCAAAAAGACTGAGGGAGAGATAATATCGCCATATGCTGTGACGAAAGGAGGTTCTCAGACAGATGTCTCAACTGTCCAAAAATCAACTCGTAGAAAGAGCCTTCCCCTTGAGGAGAAGGTGTCAGCTTTAGCTGACGGATGAGGTGTCTACGATAGTTTTTTTGCTTTGATATTATTTTATTGCTTTATTGTGTTATTCGTTCATTTCTTCTACGCAGAAGAAATGGACAAAAGAGAGGCTCAAAACGAATAATGCGCAAAAGCTCATTATTCGTTTGGGAGGGAGATTTCGATCCCTCCCTCTCTTAAAAATCTCTCCCTCTCAAACGACTTTTTCATCATTTTGCTTGCTCAAGATTTTATAACTTGGCTTTATGAAAAAGTACTTTTTGCTCGTCGGTAAGATAGGCGCGGTGGGTTTTGTCGTGATTTTAAAGCGTGTGTTGATGTTTTTTTATTGTTTTTTCTCTTCAAGCTTGTTCGCTCATCTCATCCGCTGCGCAGATTTTCTTTCATTTCACTTTTTTTATTGAGCGTCGGGGATAAATGCTCCGCACGGAGACTTTTTTGCTGATAAAACAGCCGTAAAAATTGCTGTGAGTTTTCCTGCTTCACAGTAGGGACAGGTTTCTTGCCTGTACAAAACAAAAGGAAATAACAGCTCTGCGAGCCTACACCTCACCACCGCCTGCGGTGGAGCCTCTCCTCAAGGAGAAGCCTGAAAAAGCCTTTTATTCATGTAGCCGTATAATAAAGGCTCCCTCTGGGAGTGAGCTGGGTTTTTGCCGAAGGCAAAAAGACTGAGGGAGAGATAATATTACCATATACTGATATGGCACAAAACCACGCAAAAAGAGCAGGGATGAAACCCTGCTCTTTGATGTTTAATTGTTCTTACAGAGCATTGAAAAGTCTGTATACCGTAAGGATAGACTGTTCTCTCGTGTATGTACGAAGGGGGCTGAAGTTGGGAGGTGTTGTCGTGCTTGTGCCGTTCATAACACCTATTGTATTTACATAGTAAATAAACTCTTTTGCCCATGCATAGATATCGTCTGCGTCTGCGAAGGCTACTTCGCTTGCTGTGATATCAGCGCCAAGTACCTTTGCCGCAAGTGCAAGCATCTTTGCTGCTTCCTGTCTTGTGATATTTGCAGAAGGATCGAATGCTCCGCTGGATCTGCCGTTTACGATGCCAAGCTTTGCAGCTGCGATTACGTTTGCGCTATCTGTATCGGGGAAGGATACGTCAGACTTTGCATCTGCATAGCCTGCGATAACGTCTGCGATAGCTTTACCGCTCTTTTTCTCGATCATCTTGATGATAAGATCGCAGAAATCGCTTCTTGTGATATCTGTTGTGTAATTGCTGTTTACGTGTTCGGGAACAAGGTCTGCTTCAAGAGCCTTGAGTATCTCTTCCTTTGCCCATGCAGAAGGCTCGCCATTGAGTGTGGGAGCTGCGGGTGTATCAGGAGTATCGGGTGTGTCTGTGCCACCGCCGATGAGCTTATTGTTGGAGTCAACGGGCTTCGGGCCGCCGCATGTTGCGGGGTCAGGTCTTGCGCCTTCAGCATCGGCTGCAAGAGGTGTTTCGCCTTCAACAAGTGTGATACCGTCTACCCAAACTGTACCGAGAGCTTCCCAAAGCATAAGGGAAACAGAGGAGAATGTGAAGTCAGAAGCAGTAGCCTGGAATGTAAGAGTATAGTTCATCCAATCCTTTGTGCCTGTGATTCTTTCGCCGCCGTTGATAACGACACAGTCAGTAGCCTTAACCTGAGCATCGCCAATATTCTTAACTGTCTGGAATTCAACTTCAGAGCTGAAGCCCCAAGAACCGAGAACCTTCTGTGTCTTTACCCAAAGGGAAAGAGTGTATGTCTTACCGGGCTCAATGCCGTAAACGGGAAGAAGAACGCAGGTGTGACCGATTTTCTTAACTTCGATCTTGATGGACTTTGAACCAAACTTAACAGTTTCGGTGTCAAAGCTGTAGGCGACGTTGCCTTCAGCGACGTCTGTCCAAGAGCCGAGAATGTATTCGGGGTATCTGGGATTGCCGTCGTCTTCGATGAGGTCAAATGCGCAAACGTATGCGTCGGGTTTGATTTCAACATCAAATTCTTCGTCGATTGCAAGCATGTTCTTAGATTCTGCGGAGCTGTTAAATCCCACAGCCATCGTAAGAAGCATTGCAAGTGCCATGATAAGGGATAATGCTTTTTTCATAGTGGTGTCTCCTTTTCTTGATCAAAAATGACCTAATATAGTGAAATTATTTTATCATATTTATTTAGTATTGTCAATATATAAACGAGATTTTGTGACAAATATTTTTCTTTGTGCATATGATAATTTGAAGACGGAGACCGGCGTCTATCGTTTTCAAAAATAAAACAAACGCCGGAGAAATGGAGTGACCGATGTCTGCTATAATGAAGCTTGATGGCATCGGAATGAAGTATCAATCGCCGCAAGATGAAATAACCGCCTTGGAAAACATCACTTTTGAGGTGGAAAAGGGCGAATTTATAAGCATCGTTGGGCCGTCAGGCTGTGGAAAATCAACTCTTTTGTCAGTCATGGCAGGGCTTTTGCCCGATTACAGCGGAAGCGTTGAAATATGCGGGAAAAAAGTAGCCGAAACAGCGGCAGAGATAGGGTATATGCTTCAAAGCGATCAGCTTTTTCAGTGGCGTTCAGTTTGGCAGAACGTGCTTTTAGGCTTGGAAATAAGACGTATGAAAACAGCGGAAAACATGGAATATGCAAAAAAACTGCTGAAAACATATGGCTTGTATGAATTTTCAGATAAAAGACCGTCAGAGCTTTCGGGTGGAATGCGTCAACGCGCGGCGCTGATAAGAACTCTTGCGGTGCGCCCTGAAATATTACTGCTTGACGAGGCTTTTTCAGCTCTTGATTATCAGACGCGCCTTGCTGTTTGCGAGGATATTTACAGCATAATAAAGCAGGAGCAAAAAACAGCCGTTCTCGTTACCCATGATATAAGTGAAGCCATAAGCATGTCCGACAGAGTAATAGTGCTTACAAAACGCCCTGCAACCGTGCGCTCTATCCATAAAATAAGCTTTGACCTTGATGTGAGAAGTCCAATGGCGTGCCGTGAAACGGCGCAGTTCCGCGTATATTTCAACGATATATGGAGGGAGCTGGATGTACATGTATAAGGAAAATATGTCTTTGCAACGTAAAAATTATCTTTCAAAGCGCAGAAAAAACAAAACACTCATAACGGTATGCCGTATAGGTATAGTGCTGGTTTTGTTTGCCGCGTGGGAAATAGCGGCTGATATAGGCGCTATTGACACGTTTATAACGAGCAAGCCGTCGAGAATGGTACAAACGGCAATAAGCCTTTTTAAAACAGGTGATCTGCTTCGCCATATCGGGGTGACTTGCCTTGAAACCGTCGTCGGCTTTTTGATAGGTACGGTAACAGGAACGCTGACAGCCATACTTTTGTGGTCATCAAAAACGCTGGCGAGCATACTTGAGCCTTACCTTATCGTGCTCAACAGCTTACCGAAAATAGCATTAGGACCTATTTTTATAATATGGATAGGCTCGGGCAAAACGGCTATAATCGTAATGGCGCTCACAATATCGCTTATTGTAACGGTGCTTGAGGTATATACGGCGTTTTCCTGCGTGTCAGAGGAAAAAATAAAGCTCATACGGTGCTTTGGAGGAAGCAAGCTTGACGTGCTTTTAAAAGTAGTATTGCCGTCGAATGTTCCCGCAATAGTCAATGCGCTGAAGGTGAACGTGGGACTTTCATGGGTAGGAGTGATCGTTGGCGAATTTCTTGTTTCCAAAGAAGGACTCGGATATCTCATTGTATACGGCAGTCAGGTGTTTCAGCTTGATCTTGTAATGACGTCAACGCTTATTTTGGCAATGTGTGCAACGGCGATGTATCAATGTGTTGCAATTGCGGAAAAGCGACTGATAAAGCAAAGTAATTATTTATAAATAAGGGGGAAATATGTTGAATGTCAAAAAAACGGTAGCCGTCATTTTATTAACGGTTATGGTGGCATTACTTTCATTTGGATGTGAAAAAGCTGATGAAAAGCTTGTAAAAATAACTGTATCGGAGGTCGCGCATTCAGTTTTCTACGCTCCGCAGTATGCGGCGCTGAGCCTGGGATTTTTTGAAGAGGAAGGGCTTGAAGTAACTGTTATCAACAGCAACGGTGCAGACAAGGTAATGAGTGCCGTGCTTTCGGGAGACGTGCAGATAGGTCTTTCAGGTCCTGAGGCGTGCATATATGTATACAGCGCCGATAAAAGCGATTATGCTAAGGTTTTTGCACAGCTTACAAAGCGAGACGGCTCGTTCCTTGTGGCGCGAGAGCCTGACAGCGATTTTGCATGGTCAAAGCTTGCGGGAAAATATATTATCGGCGGAAGGGCAGGAGGTGTGCCCGAAATGACTGTGGAATACGTATTGCGTAAAAACGGAGTAGAGCCTCATGTGGACTGCACGGTTGACACAAGCATCCAGTTTGCGGCGATGGCAGGTGCGTTCATAGGCGGAACGGGTGATTACGTGGCGCTGTTTGAGCCTACGGCGACAGCGGTGGAGCAAGAGGGAAAAGGTTATATCGTGGCATCTATCGGACAGGAAAGCGGCGAGATACCGTATACAGCATATTATGCCATGGAAAGCTATATGAAGGAAAATCCCGAAGTGATCCAGAGCTTTACAAACGCCGTGTATAAAGGAATGCAGTGGATAGATACGCATACACCGAGAGAGGTTGCCGAGGTTATTGCCCCGCATTTTCCCGACACAGATATAAATGTACTTGAAAAGGTAGCAGAGCGCTATAAGGAAATTGACGCATGGAATAAAACACCGTCGATGACGAAGGATGCATTTGACAGATTGCAGGATGTTATCGAGCAGGCAGGACAGCTTCCCGCGAGAGTGGAGTTTTACGATGTGGTAACAAATGAATATGCGGAAAAAGCGGTAAAATAACATTAAAGGTGTATTACTTTGAGTAATACACCTTTATGCTATAAATAAGATCTATATCTTTTTATCAATAAAAGAACGAAGCTCGGTAAGATCGCTGTCAGAAATAGCAGAACTCTCGTAAAGAGAAGCGACGAGATCTGTAATATCGTTGCTATAAACTCTTTCAAGGAAGGATCTGCCTTCAAGCTTTTTATATTCTTCCTTTGTAACGGCTGCCGAATAAAAATTATTGTGTCCTACCTTTTCGCAGGAAAGAAAGCCTTTGTCGCAAAGACGTGTAAGAACTGTCATGAGAGTTGCCAACGCCCAAGGTCTTTTGAGCTCTTTCAAAACAGCTTTGGATGTTACAGGCGGCTTCATTCCCCAAACGACGAACATTATTTCAAGCTCGGCATCAGGCAATCTTTTAATCTTTTTTGTGTTTTCCATAGTGAATCTCCCTTTTTCATTCCTTGTCAGACATACTCCGACAAAAAATTCCTTTATATAACTACCATAATATATTACATGAAAGTATAAATAAAGTCAAGTGTTTTTTGAAAAAAGCGAGAAAACGAAGGAAAAACAAGCTTTATTGCTGTGCAAATTTCATATTTTTAGTAATAGCAGTAGCTTTTATGCGGGCTTCAATAAGCATGGGAATGTGTCTGTCGCCGCTTCCGAGACGTATCATAGGTGTGTTTTCGTTTATATCAAAAAATACGTTGACATCTTCCCTTGTGCCGCCCATTTCCTCAATGGCGGAAATGGCGGCGGAGCGTGCGCGCTCCTTTGAATAGGCGATTGCCTGTTCGTATGAATCGAAGGTCATGGGCTCGCCGATACCGTGACAACGATAACCGCTTTCAGTACCCGGCTCAATGGGCGTTACCGTCATTTCAGATGTGGCAGTTACGTTTCCGCAGCAAGCGCCGACGGCACAAGCAACGTCTGCGTGGGTTGGACAAATGTAATCACAGCCGAGCATTTTCGCTACAGGTGGAATGAATACGTGAGACGGTGCACCAAGCCCCACAAGTGTAAGCTTTGTGCTTAAGCCGAGTGAAATATCGCTGTGCGGTGTAAGCGTTGCGTTTAAGATAGCGAGGATGGTACGCTCGTCGAGCTTTAACGATGAATAGGCGTCTTTGATCAGAACCGTGCCGATAGCGCAGTAAAGACGGTCGCAAACGGCGTTGAATGCTTTTTGAACGGCGGTTTCCTTGTCTGTTAAAAGCTGACGGGCGAGAAGCTCAGCGCCGCAGTTTGCGGCATCGGTGCTCCACGGTGAATATATGCCCATGCAGTGCATTATGTCGGTAGGTGTCATGGCACAGCCGATAAGTATACCCAAGGAAAGAAGGCGCTTTGATATATGACGTATATCGAAGCAGGTGAGATGGGTATCCTTAGCGAGCTGCGAAACGGATCTCGGCACGTCACATGCAAGCTCGTAAATAAGCTTTTCCTTTTCAGAATCAAAGCTGTCGTAGCCTTTTTTTACTGCGAAAAGAAAGTAGCTTGAATGAACGATATCGGAAAAATCAGAGGTTACGGCTTCGGAGAGTACGGAAGCTGTTTGAGGAAAACGGTGAGCGATATAAGATAGGGGCAAAACGCGAGAAGGACCGACGGTCAGCTTTCCGTTTTCATCGCAACGAATATGGCTGTCGCCGCCTAAAGCCACGGTGTGTGAATCGACGGCTTTAGTGCAGGTTCGATATCCGCCGAGAGAAAGCCCCTCTGTGCAGAGACCTGCCATGCCGTTTCGAGCTATTGACATATCGGTGGTAGTTCCGCCCATATCGGCAAAAATGCAGTTTTCGTTGCTACTTAAACGCACTCCTGCACAAACAGATGCGGCGGGACCTGAAAAAAGTGTTTCAACAGGGTGTATGGCGGCGTATTCCTCGGACATCAGTCCGCCGTCACCGCGGACGATAACGATATTGGCTTTTATACCAAGCTGGCTAAGTCCTTGCTTTACAGCGGTGAAAAATTCATCTGAAATGCGGATAAGCCCTGCGTTAAGATAAACTGTCGCTGCACGCTTCATCACGTTTATCATTTTCGAAAGTTCATCGGAGCAAATGGTGCGAACACCTGTTTCACTTTCGATAAGCTTTGCAATATCACGCTCAAAGGCAGGGTTTTTCATGCCCCATTGGGCTGTGACGGCAAAGGCATCTGTATCGGTGGCGTAAAGCTTTGCTTCGGCAATAAGCGAATCGATATCCGTTTCTCCGGCGGTGCCGTCGCTGGCAAGGCCCCAATCCGTAGTAATTATTTCATTTATATTCGGAAGACCGTATTCTTTACCTATTTTAGCCACAAGAGCTCTGTCTGTGCCGAGCATAATGAGCTTTACTCTGTCGCTTTTGTGCTCCACGCAGGCGTTGGTGGCTAACGTAGTGGATAGAGCAACAGTATCAACGTGGGGAAAAAGGGAGGCATCAAGGGCTTTCAATGCGTTAAGGATCCCTTTCTTTAAATCGTCGCGGGTAGTGAGCGCTTTGGCGTTACAAAGTATGGCGTTTTGCTCTTTGTCGTATATTACGGCATCGGTAAACGTGCCGCCTGTATCAATTCCTATTGTAAGCTTCATTTTATTTGCTCCTTTCTAAACTCCGTATTTAAGCTTTACTCGCTGCAGCTTTTCACCAAAAGGCTTTGCGCATATCCACAAAAAAACGGCGTTTGAAACGGCATAAAGAACGGTATGAGGAAGAGCGGAAATGACGGAGGCGACATACAGCTGAGTATTTAGCGTGCCGCTGTGACCGAGCACAGCCCATATATCCATGATAAGGGAAAAGGCTATTCCCGATATGACACCATAAAGCACGGTGAGAAGTCGGCTTTTTTTCAGCGGTGTACTTAAAAGACCTGCTACGAGCCCGATAATTCCCCATGCAAACATTTGGAAAGGAGTCCAAGGACCTTGTCCAAAGTAAAAATTCGATATGAGTGCGGCGAGCGAACCTGTGAGAAAACCTGCCTCGCCGCCGAGGTAAACGGCGGTTATTACGGTGAGAGCCGTTATGGGCTTAAAAAACGGAATAAATCTTCCCGCAACGGAAAGCGCAACCATTACGGCGATTATTATAAGCCGCCGTGTGCCTGTTTGCTTGCGTTCGAAGCCTGTTATAAAGTAAACAAGCGCTAAAACGGCAACAGCCGTAGTGACGAGCGCATAGTATTTTTCATCAAGCACAAAAACGCCGACGGCAATAATGCATGGAATCAGGATAAAAGGCGTTATGATACTGAGCACTTGGCGCAGAGTCTTATTTTTTATAACTATCATATTAAGCTCCTTTGGTGAAAGGTCAGGCTTTACTGTTTTTCAAACATAGCTGATAAGCATCCTCTACCGTGACAGCGCCGCAAAAAAGATGACGTGTCATACGGTTGATAGCGGTGGTATAAAAGTTGTTTTCGGAGAAAAAACGGTGAGGAACGTCACAGGAGGTTATGCTTCCGCGGAAAAACAGTGCGCATCTGTCGGCGCACATGGCGGCAAACTCAACGTCGTGTGTAACGATTATTATAGTCATGCCCTCAGCCTTGAGCTTCTTGAGGATGCTGATTATGCCAAGCTTTGCGTTGGCATCAATACCTTTTGTAGGCTCGTCAAGCAAAAGCAGTCGCGGCTTTGATGCCAACACCTTTGCCAAGGCGACGAGCTGCTGTTGACCGCCCGAAAGGTCGTAGGGATGCATATCCAAAAGGGGAGAGATATCGTAAGGCAAGGTGCTGAAATCTGCGTTTACATCGGAAAGTTCCTCGCGTACAGTGTTTTTCAAAAAGACAGTTTGCACATCCTGAGGCAAAAGTGCAACGCAATTTTGATAAAGCTCACGTCCCTTATAGGATGATAAAGCTTTGTCGAAAACTTTTATTTTTCCGCTGTAAAGCCTATTAAGCCCTGAGCAAACAGAAAGAGCAGTAGTTTTACCTGAACCGTTTCCGCCCAAAATGCAGTATATTTCGCCCTCGTAAACGGTCATATCAAGTCCGTGCAAAACGTCGCTGAGCTCGCGGCGATATCGAAAATATCCGTCGCTGATCTCCAATGCGGGAGTACTTGAATGGGAATAATACTCTCTTTCAAGGCTTTTCACATTAAAACTAAAGTTTTCCTCTAAAAAACGTCTGCCTTCGCGGACTGTAACGGGACAATCGGTGCTGATATCAAATCGACTGAAAAGTCTTACGGCGGCAGGCATTGCGCAAAGTATGCTTTCCTTTCCGCGTAAATCTGAAACGGCTTTATACGTTTCATCAAAAATGAGAATGCTACCGTTTTCCAGAACTAAAAGCTTATCGCAAACGGGAATAACTTCTTCCAAACGGTGCTCGGCAATAATGACTGTAAGTCCAAGCTCACGGTTGAGCTTTTTTACCGTAGAAATAAAATCTGCGGCGGCGATTGGGTCAAGCTGCGCCGTGGGCTCGTCTAAAATAAGTACGTCGGGCTGCATTACCATTACGGAGGCGAGATTAAGAAGCTGCTTTTGACCGCCTGAAAGCTCGGAAACTTTTTTATCAAACCATGATTCTATTCCGAAATAACACGCCATTTCTGAAACGCGGCGGCGGATAGTGTCGGAAGGCAGCGCCATGTTTTCAAGACCGAAGGCAAGCTCATGCCATACCTTGTCGGTGACAAGCTGCTGTTCGGGGCGTTGCATAACGAAGCCTATCTTGCAGGCACTTGTTTTTGCATCCAAATCCTCCAAAGGTACGTTTTTATAAAAAGTATTGCCTACTGCCTTGCCTAAGGGGATAAGCTCGCGCTTGAGCATTCTCAAAAGCGTGGATTTTCCGCTTCCCGTAGCGCCGCAAACGCCGATAAAATCGCCTTGCTCTACGGAAAAGCTGATGTTGCGGAGCGTTTCAGATGCGCTCAAAGAATATGTAAAGTTTAAATTTTCGACTCTGAGTATTTCCATCTGATAACCTCCTTTATTTCGATAAATGTTGGAATAAAAACGGCGATGCCGTAACAAAAATATGATAAAAACGCGAAAGCTGAAAGCGGAATTTGCGACATATAGGGATAAAAGCTGAAAGCGGTAGTTCCTGACGCGACGGCGACGCATGACACGGTGAAAAGCGTAAGGCTGATAGCGGAAAGAACAAAGTCACGGACTTTAAATCGGTAAGGGGAAAAATGTGTACGCTTTCCAATACCGTAGCCTCGGGCAGTCATGCTGTCTGCAGTTATAATACCGTTTTCCAACGCCCAAGTGACCATTACGGAAAAAACGCGGATACCGCCGCGAAGCTTATCGGGTATACTTTCATCGGTGTAAATACCAAGCGTTTTTTGCGATGCGCTGACCTTTTTGATCTGTAAGCTGAAAAGGGGAATATAGCGCAAGGTCATGGAAAGCAAAAGTGCTGTTTTCGGAGATATACGTCCGAAAAGATAAAGAAGCTTATCGCTGGTCATTATTTGCGAAAAAACAGCAAACCAATACATTACGGAGGCTATCATAATACCGAGAAAAACGCCATATATAAAAGCTTCAAGCGTTACGGGATTGTTATTCATGATGAAAAGAACAGTAGCTCCGTTATGGTTGAAGATGGGGTTTATAGCGGCTGAAACAAGAATAAGCGCAAAGAGAAAAACATGGGTTTTTCCCTTTTGCGCTTTGTTAAGTGTAATATAAAAAGAGATCGAGCCGAAAAATGACAGCAAAATCAAGACCGGGTTGTAACAGATCATTGCTGTTACGGTAACGGTCATGAAATAAATGAAAACAGATATGGGATTATAGTTTTCAAAGCTGTTCATTTGTTTTTCCTTTATTTGATATCGTTGCCAAGTTCGAGAGTATAATGCCATTCTATCACGTCGCCGTCGTTGAGCTCATATGCGCCGCAACCGACGGAGGCGGATTTTCCGTTAACTTTGAATATCCAACCTGAAAGGTCGCCAAACTCAAACTCGTAAATATGGGCAATTCCTGACACGTACGCAAGCTCAGACGAGCCTGAAACAATTCCGGTGCAATCGGTTTGTATGCTGTATTTGCGCGCCGCATCGATGAGAATGTCGTATACCGTATCACCTTGCTTTATGGAAAGCTCGGTGGCGGCAAGGATAACTCCGTCGGCGGGAATATGCTCGGCATCAGTTTTGCCAATGAGCTTATCACATGAAATCGACATAGTCACCGTGCCGATAGAGTCTGTTTTTTCATCAATGTTTCCGTAAAAGCTTTCGGTGCTGCGAAAATCCGTAAGGAAAACGAGCGCAAGCAAAATAAGCGCAATTACGGCGATGAAAGTAAAGTTTTTGCCCTTGCCTTTTTTTAATGCGACAAGCACGATACAAGCCATAACTGCGGCACATAAAATGACTGCGGCGGCAATAAGCTTATAGCTCGGTATGTTATTTTCGTCTGCTGTTTGTGCAGGCGTTGGAGTGAGTGTGCTCGTAGCGGAGGGCTCGTTTGTGGGTGATGGTGTATCGGTGACGGAGACGGTGGGTGTTACAGATGGCGCTTGCGTAGGCACTACGCTTTCCGTAGGGGAAGGCGTAGCAGTTAGCTCGGCAGTATCTGTGAAAATGTAAAAAGGTACATCGTTATTTTCGAAAAGAGTAAGAGCAGTAGCGGCGCAAAAGGCTTGTGCCGTAGCTATGCCGTTTTTGTTTCCGCCGAGAGTGTGGGAAAAAGCGCCGTTTTCAAGCTGAAAATTAAAAATATTATCCCACATAGTGTTTCCGTTTTTTATAAAACGGTCATCGGAGAAAATGTCTATTTCCAAAGAAGTTAAAGCGATAATAGCCTGGCAAGCGCTTTCGGGATTTTCAACGCCGTAGCTCTTAAAACCGCCGTTTTCAAGCTGGCGAGCTGATAAAAGAGCAATGGCGCTGTCGATGGTGCTGTGAACAAGCTCGTTTGACTCGTAGTAAGGCGAAAGTGCTGTCACAGCCATGGCGGTGACGTCTACGTCGCTTGCTTTACCTGTTAGTGCCCAGCCGCCATCCTCAAGCTGAAGGGACAAAAGCGATGTAATAACGCTTTCAGCCGTATGGTTATCGCTTTCACAGCCGTTATTTATAAGATGCAAGCCGAAAATGAGGCTCATAATGCCCTGCGCGCCGATCGTTTCATCGAGAATGGCGTTGCCGACCGATGTATCATCTGCTACGGCGATAAGAGCAAGTGCGTTACGCTGGCGTGTGGATGCGACAACCTTGTTGTCCGCAGAAACGTAGGCTTTCAGCGATGATACATATGCGGAAAAATCGTAATAACCGTACATTTTGCTTAAAGCCATCACATACCATTCGGAGTTCACCCCTGCTTCCGAGGAAAGTTTACCCTCGATAAGCTCCTCGACGGAGCTTACCGAGGCTTCGGCTAATTTATATTCAATTATATCTTGCGCAAGCTCCGAGGGGGAGATACTTTCTGCACATACGGGCAAGGAAAGCAGTAAAAGCGCAATGAAAAACGATACGAAAGCTTTAATTTTCATTTTTACGTACAAAAATAGCTGTAGCAAGCGTTGCAAAAGCAAGCGATGCGAAAAGAATTACGAAAGCGGTAATATCGCCTGTGGGCGGATTTACAGAGTTTACAGTTACAAGGCAAACGGGCGGAACGAGTGTCATGCTGTCGGAAACGGCGGTGATAGTTGTGTGCTGCGCAAAACCGTTGGTTTTTATGGCGACGTTGCCGTTTGCATCGGTGACATAGGAGGTCTCTTTGCCGTTTACAACTATTTTTGCACCTTCAATGGGCTTTGTAATGGGTGCCCAATTTTCGTCAAAGCCTGCGGCGGAAAGCGTAAGCTTTAATTCTTCACCTTCGTTGACTGTGGCGGTATTTACGTTAAAATAGCTGTAAGTGTCAGACCATGCAACAAGGTCGCTGTAAGCGTAAGCATAGATGTGATCGCCGTCCTTAACGGGGTCTGCAAGGCTGAGAGCGGAGGCATTATTAAGGTAGTAGCCCAAGCTTCCGCCGTTGTCATCGCCCCAAAGCTTTGTAAGGCTGAGGCCGTAATCGGTGCTTGCGGAGCCGTAGCCGTCGACACCGCCTTCAAAATAAAGCTCATGAGCGCGGTAGAGTGCATCATTTATCGTGAGTGTGCCGTCGCCGTCTGTATCGGAAAGAGGTACGGCAGCGTAAGCGAGCTGTAAAGTGCCGTCAGAAATGGAGACGTAAACTGTTTCTGAGTCGGCGAAGACAGTGAGAGCGAAGAAAGAGAGGGACAATGCAAGGGTGAGGAAGAGTGCGAGGAGTTTTTTTGTTTTCATGATGTTTTTTCCTTTCTTTTCGCTTTACATTGCGGCGGTTTTATTTGAGCTGCTTCGAGCGCACGGGGCCACGGACCTAAATACGCCTTAATGGCGACTACCTGCTCTTCAGAAAAGTCACTGCGCCGCGGGTAGCGGTTTTCTCCGTTTGCCGCAAGCTCCAAGTGCTTTTCATAAAGCAGAGTGATACATATTTCGCGGTCAAATCGCTTTTTATTCATATGTAACGACTCCTTTCCGCACAAAAAAAGCGCTTTTTTTATAAAAAAGCGCAACAGTTTCAAGCCTGAAAGGTACGCCAAAAAAGCTCCCTAAAAAGCCTTAAAAACGGTTGCACCTTTCATACCCAAAAATGTTATGACGCATAGCATCATTTACCGTAATTGTATGGGGAGCATTCCGACTTTAACGGCAATGGCGGTTGCGACGGATTTTCACCGAACTTTCCTCGCCCATACAAGCGATATTTAATTTGATGGCGTTATTTTACCATATACACGTTTCAAAGTCAATGGAAAACGCTAAACGTGACAAAATAATGCAAAAACAAAAAATATTTATATTCCGTTTTCGTAATTGCATTCCAGCTCGCTTACCGACACCTCGTAAATGCCGTATTTTTCGGGTGCAACGGGCAAGCCCTCTGCGCGAATATCGGCACAATATCTGAGGTAATAGTATGATGGGATAGCGGACCAAGCGTGACAAAGGCTGCCTGCGTTTGCAAAGGCGCAAGCGCCGTCCTCAGTTTCCCAAAAGCTCGTAGCTCCGCTGTAAAGCATGGTGCCGAAAACACTTGCAAGCTCGTCGAAAACAAGCCTGCCGTACTTTTCAGGCTCGGTCATAAGCGCATCGTATTTGAAAATGCTATGGCTTACGGTGATGGGCAAAAGACCGCTTTCATCGCAGGGTATGGCAAGAAGCTTTAAAACATTACTGCGGCGCTCGTCGCTTCCGATGTGAGCGTAGTGGAAAAGTGCCTGTGTAAGCTGGCAATAATGGGAGAGCGTACCGTTTTCCAGAGTCGTAGCGTAACAGCCTTTGCTTTCTTGCCAAAATGCTTTATCGGTGGCGTTGCAAAGCTTTTCATATTCGCAAAGATACTTTTTCTCATCATCGTAAAGCTTAGCTTTTCGGCAAATTTCACCCATGGCGCGCAGAGCTACGGCGACGAAGGCGCAAAGAGGCGCATCGTAAACCTTGTTCGTGTTCTTTTCGGGCATTGAGCCTGAAAGTCCCTTTTGCCATTCGTAAAAATTCCACGAGTCGTGCTCAATATATCGCGGCAAAAGTCCCGTTTCGTCGATACGGGCGATGAATTTATCACAAATTACGCGGTAAACGGGGAGCATTTCCTCAATAAAAGGCAGATCGTTGGAATATTTTAAATATTCAGCCGATTGCAAAAGGTAAACGGCACTGAAGGAGGGAATATCAACGGTGACCTTTCCGGGGCTTGTAAGCTCCAAAAGTCCGTCCTCACGCAAGCTTTTTCCCATAAGGCGAAGGGATGCCTTGGCAAAATCATATTCCTCGAAGGTGTAATAGCCGCAGAGCATCTGGTTTCGGCTGTCCATGGCATAGAGTGCCTGCTCGCGCCAGGGGCAATCCTCGTAATGGTCGTGCATGCAAAGCTGAAGCGTGCGCAGGGAAATATCGTGAATGCGAGTGTGGAGCTTGTCCGCACAGCTGAAAGCTAAACGCTTTGAAAGGGGATAGGACACGGGCAAAACGCCTGCATAATGGATGGTTGCGCCTTCTGCGTAAATATGAAGCTGTAAATACCGCAAGCCGAGCCTTTTGAAATAGTGGGTGAAAACGTTTCGTCCTTCGTGACCGTGATATACGGCGGCAAAGTTTCTGCCTGAAATGCTCGTTCGCACGCGCAGGTCCTCAAGATGCTCGCCCCAGCCGATATAAATGTCGCATTCCTTGGGCAGCGTTATGTCGAGCTTGAGATAGCCGACCTGCTCGGCGCGAAGGTCGATAATAGCAAGGTTGCCGTCAAGCTTTACGCCGTTTTCGCAGGGTAAAAGGGGACGGTGTACGGGGGCGCAGGCGTTTATCAGCGCTTTTTGCATACGCACGGCAGACGTCGTGTCTGTGACGGTATCGGTAAAAGTGCCTGCAGCGGTAAGTACGGCGGGCAGAGGCTCGCCGACGCAAAGCTGCTTTATGGGACGGGGATAAAAGCCGAAATCGGAGCTTACGACAACGGCTTTTTCGTATTCCGCAGATTTCGCGCAGGCGTTGGCACGGAAGGAATATGACATTTGCCCCGTGACGTTTTCAACGCCGTCAAACTGATAGAATGTGTTCAGACGCGTGAGAGTGTCTGAACCGCTTGAGCAAACACAGCGTTCACCCTCGTATACGGCGAAAATTGCAAAGGCTTTGAATGCGCGGTATGTGGAGCTGTCCTCACCTTGGCAGTATGCGCAAAGCTTCATTGTGTTTTTGCCCTTGTTTATATATGAAGCCAGGGCTATTTCGTCGTAGACCTTGTAAAATTCGTAGTCGGGGAATTGGGACACGGGGATATACTTATCGTTTATGTAAAGGACGTAATGGGAGTTTACGCTCAAAAAAAGCGTGCATTTTTCGGAATCGGACACGGTAAATTCAGCCATAAAATCAACGTATCTATTGACGCCGAAAGCGTCCTTATGCCATATGCGAAGTGCGTTTTCAAAAGGGTTTTTCATAGCAATGTCCTTTCGTTTATAAGAAAAAGTTAAAAGCGGAGGTAGAGAAATTTAGGATTGGTAGGCAGACGAAACGAGGAAAAGTATAATGTTACGCCCTCTCAGTCAGCGTTGCTGACAGCTCTCCCAAGGGGAGAGCCACATGGGAAATATGAAAAGTTTACACCTCATCCACCGCAAGCGGGCGAACACAGTTCATCCTTACGGTGTGGGTTGGGTGAGGGCTTGGTACATTTTCATGAGTTCGGCGACGCAGGAGCTTTCCGTCATGGTCTTGACGTCAAAGCCATACGCCTGCATGACGGCGCGGTCGTTAGCCTGGTGAGCCTTACGGAGCTCCGGAGGCATAGCAACTTCATCGTAGAGATCGGCGAGGGAAGAATCGGGATAGAGCGCACGAGCATCAAGAATTGCCTGTGCCGTTTCCTCTATCTTCTTTTTCTGTTCTTCGGTAGGTGTCGGCCACGGGAAGTTATTATAAACTACGTCTTTGGAATATCTATAGTCACTCTTAATTCTTCCGCAAACCGCACGTGTCCAAGCCATATGAACATTAGACATCATAATGCCAAAATGATACAGTTCTGCATTAGGTATAATCTGAACGGCATCATTAACTATAATTTCAGGATTTACAAATCCAAATGGAATGTATTTTCTGTTCTCGGAAGAATGACGTGGAATGATTATATATTGGCTGTCGGGATGACGAATTTCTTGGAACAGTGCAGGGGTATCTGCACTTCTTCGAGTAGCATCTTTAGTGCTACTCAATCTAAATTCTCTTACCTTTTCAACTCGCTCTCTAATAAACGCAGAACCGCGCAGTTCAGCAGGAGAAATCCCAACAAGCCACAAACAATAACGAGCCTTGTTGTTGATATACTCTGTTGCCCCATATATTTGCCGAACATATTTCAACGCGTTTGGTTCTTTCTTCGCTAAGTCCTCCTTTTCCTCGGGGGATAAAAAGAGGAATCCGCCATCAGTAGGCTTATTACCATATACCATTTGAGGCACATCACATATAGATTGTGTTCTGCTTTCAATGAATACAGTAGGAGCAGAAATCAGATATGCGTTTATATTATCAACAAGTTGTACTCTCTCGGAAGAATAAAGTTGCTTCTGCTTATGGTTGGGCGCGGCACTAAAGCCCACAATAACACAATGTACGTGCGCTTTGATGCTTGCTTCGCTGTCCCAACGGAAAGTGCGGTGAGCAAAATCAATATGAATATTGAAACGATCATAAAGGGGCTTCCATACACCTGCAACCTGTTCACCCTGGGTAATGGAGTTAGTAGATACAAAAGCAGTACGGATATTGGTATTATTCATCAATTCCGCTGCCTTGAAATACCATCCCGAAACATAGTCGATTTTACCCGCAGTCTTATAAGGCTTACCTTTCTCATCAACATAGATAGAGAGGATATCTTGCTTTTGGTCTGCTGTCTGCAAAGAATATCCTACAAACGGAGGGTTACCCATAATGTAATTCAGCTTGTCCTTCGGCACAACAGTTTCCCAATCGGTACGGAGGGCGTTACCTTCTACGATGTTAGCATAGGACTTTAGGGGCAGGAAATCGAGAGACAAATTGATAATTTCCTCAGTTTCTTTGAGCATCTGGCTCTCAGCGATCCAAAGTGCAGTCTTGGCAACGGTAACAGCAAAGTCGTTGATCTCGATGCCGTAGAATTGACCGATGGACACCTTGATAATACCGTCAAAGCCGAGCATTATCTGTCCTTCGTTTATAATTTCAAGTGCTTCGTTTTCCAAACGGCGCAGAGAAATATAGGTTTCGGTTAGGA
>SVND01000043.1 GCA_015067075.1 Oscillospiraceae bacterium | reverse complement strand
CTTATCCCTGTCAATGCGCGCGGAAATGAAGGAAAATGCCATGTCTGCCGCAGGTGACAGCCCGTCAAGGCGCACGCCTGTTTTCGCATATGTAAGTATGGCTAAAAACAGCTTGCCGCATTCCTCGTATGGCAGCTTCATCAGATGCTCCAGATAATCGGTATATATTACTACGCTTTGCTCTTTCATGTGTGTTTTTTTACCTTTCTTTGTTCGTTGAGCTTATTGTAGCAATTTAAATTGGTCAAAACGTGACATCTTTTTTGTTTTTTAAGAAAAATCAACGGCAATTTTTTGTAGATGCTTTACCAGGAAAAAATCTCCGTGCGGAGCATTTATCCATCGCCGATCGGCCGTAACCCCGTAGGGCTCAACATCCTCGACGAGCCTAACGCTACATCATTCGCAATGGTCTTAACTCAACTTTTGCACAGGCAAGACGCCTGCCTACAATAAAAAATTATTTTTTTCTTTTCTTTTTTGTGTTTTAACACACAATATCATTAACATTAACATTATCATTATCATTTACATTCTCATTGACATTATCATTATCATGTTTTTTTCGGTTTTTCAAAAACCTAATGGTTTTTATAGGTTTTCTCTTGACAATTTTCTCCCTTTGCTATATAATTAGTTAGAAAACTAACTAATTTGCGAGGTACTTTAAATGAACCATAATTCTCCGCCTCGTCACGGATGCGATCTGCAAAAAATACCTCTGTCGCTTCTTATCCATGAAACGTCGAAGCTGTTTCACGACAGTATGCGTACAGAGTTTGAAAAATGCGGTATTCGTGAGGGCTACAGAAACATTATTTTTCACCTTGCTCACCGTATGCGTGACGGCACTCCACCGCCGACACAGCTTGAGCTCGTTAAGCTTACGCATCTTAAACCGCCAACCGTCAGCGTTACCTTACAAAACATGGAGGCTGACGGTCTTGTTATGCGAAAGGCTGACAGCGGCGATATGCGGCAGATGCGCGTTTATCTTACGGAAAAGGGTGTCGCCGTCGACGACACAATGCGAAGCCGCATTGACGCTCTTGAACACAAGATGATCGAAAATTTAACTGATACAGAAAAGGAGGAAGTGAGAAGATTGCTTATTAAAATGCGCGGCAATATTCTCTCTGACGATTAAATGCGACTTATTAAATATTTGCGAAAATATTGGTACTTTGCTTTACTTGCACCGTTGATGATGATCGGCGAAGTATCAATGGACCTTTTACAGCCAAAGCTCATGTCCACCATCGTTGACAGCGGTATTCTCGGCAACGACCTTGCTCTCATCGTCAGCACAGGTATAAAAATGCTTATTTTCACCGTTATCGGCGGTCTTTTCGGCATTCTTTCCGCCGCCTTCGCAAGCACAGCTTCCCAAAGCTTTGCAAACGATCTGCGTACCGATGCCTTCGCCCACGTTATGCATATGTCCATTCAGCAAACGGACAAGATAACCACAGGCTCTCTCGTAACACGCCTTACAAACGATATTACCATGGTGCAAAACTTCATTTCCATGGCGCTTCGTATGTTCGTGCGCTCCGGATTTATGTTTGTCGGCGGTATTTTCATGGCGCTTTCCCTCAACTCCACTTTCGGTATGATCCTCGCCGTTTCTTTGCCCGTCCAGCTTATTATCACAGGCTTTTTCGTCGGAAAAACCGCGCCATTTTTCAGCGTTATTCAGACGAAGCTTGACAAGGTAAACTCCGTTATGCAGGAAAACGTATCAGGTGCGCGAGTCGTAAAGGCTTACGTTAAAGAAAAGCATGAGACGAAGCGCTTTACAAACGCCAACGACGACCTTATGCAGACGAATTTGAAGGTTTTAAGGCTCTTTTCCCTGCTCGGCCCTATCCTCATGGTTATAATGAACCTGTCCGTTATCGCCGTAATCTATATCGGCGGTCTTCAGGTCGAGGCTCGCAACATGGAGGTCGGCTCCGTCATGGCGTGCGTTACATATACAACGCAGATACTCATGTCCATTATGATGGTATCAATGATGCTTCAAAACGTCTCCCGCGCTTCCGCTTCCGCAAAGCGTATTTTAGAGGTTTTGGACGAGTCCCCCGTCGTTATCGAGGGCTTGCAATCCCCTGAAAAAGGTGAAGGCAGTGTCGCGCTTACAGACGTGTCCTTCGCTTATCCCCACGGTTCAGGCAAACAGATATTGCACGATATAAATCTGACGGTAAATCCCGGCGAGACCGTTGCTATTTTAGGCGCTACGGGTTCAGGTAAAACAACGCTTGTAAACCTTATCGGCAGATATTACGACATTCAGCAAGGCTCTATCACCGTTGACGGCACTGATATACGCGATATGAGTTTTGAAGCCTTGCGCAGTAAAGTCGGATATGTACTACAGAAAAGCGAGCTTTTCTCCGGCACTATCAGAGACAACATCAAATGGGGCAATAAGAATGCCTCCGACGAGGATGTTGTTACTGCGGCGAAGATAGCTCAGGCTGATGAATTCATCGCCACACTCCCCGACAGCTACGATACTGTTATCGGTCAAAAGGGTATGTCACTTTCAGGCGGTCAAAAGCAGCGTCTTTCCATCGCAAGAGCCATTCTTAAAAGCCCCGAAATACTTATTTTCGACGACAGCACCTCTGCCCTCGACCTTTCAACCGAGGCGCGCTTACACAAGGCTTTGCGCGAAAAGCTTGACAGCACAACGCTTATCATCATCGCCCAGCGTATTGCAAGCGTTATGGGCGCAGACAAGATCGCCGTTATCGACGGCGGTACTATAGTTGCCGTAGGCACTCATAAGGAGCTTATGCAGTCTTGCAGTGCTTATATTGATATTTACAATTCACAGCTTGGAAAGGAGGAGAACGTAAATGAGTAAGGAAAACAATCAGCCTCAAGCACGTCCCGTCGGCGGTCCCGGCCACGGTCCTCGCGGCGGCGGTCCGATGATGAGCAGAATGAACGCGGAAAAGCCGAAAAATGCCCGCGCAACGCTTGGAAGACTGCTTGCATTTATCGGTAAAAGCAAATTCGTCGTCTTATCCCTCGTGCTTATCATGTGCTTTATCACCCTTTTAAACCTTGCTGCCCCCCTCGTAATGGCTTCCGCCATCGACGCCATTACTATCACCGACCAGAGCCTTCACGTTGATTTCGCCGCTCTTACAAGAATGCTTGCTTTGCTTTTAGGTATCTACCTTCTCTCCTCTTTGCTCACGCTTTTCCAAGGTCTTTTATCGGCAAAGCTTTCGCAAACAACCGTTTTTACCCTGCGCAACACGCTTTTTGCGAAAATAATCAAGCTTCCCATCCGCTATACGGATACACACCGTCACGGCGACATCATGAGCCGTATGACGAACGACGTTGAAAACATCGCAAACACTATATCCCAATCTGCCGCATCACTCATTTCAGGCGGTCTTACCATCATCGGCTCACTTGTTATTATGATCGTGAAAAGTCCCACAATGACTGTTGTGGCGCTCGTAACTATTCCCCTTACACTTTGTGTTTCCACCTTCCTTGCAAAGTTCATGCGCAAGTTTTTCGTCCGTCAGCAGACGCTTTTAGGCGATATAAACGCTCAGATCGAGGAAAACGTCACGGGCTTTAAAACTGTTATCGCCTACAGACACGAGCAGGATGCCATCGACACGTTCAACGCAACGGGTAAACAGCTTCGCAACACAGCTATAAAAGCTGAAATTCTCGGCGGTATTATGGGACCGCTTATGAACTTTATCGGTAACCTCGGATACGTGCTCGTCGCCTCCGTCGGCGGCTGGCTTGCGCTGAACGGTCAGATCTCCGTCGGTCTTATTCAGGCTTTCCTCACCTATTCAAGACAGCTTTCCCGTCCTATCAACGAAATCGCCATGCAATACGCACAGATCATGACTGCCATGGCGGGCGCAGAGCGTGTTTTTGAGATACTTGACGAGCCCGACGAGGTTGATAACGGCAAAAACAGCATTTGTCCGCAGGATGTCAAGGGCAATATTGAGTTTAACAACATCAATTTCTCCTACGTTCCCGAAAAGCAGGTACTTTGCGACTTCAATCTTAAGATAAAGAGCGGTCAGAAGATCGCCATCGTCGGCGCTACGGGCTCAGGCAAAACTACCGTCGTAAACCTGCTCACTCGCTTTTACGACGTTGACAGCGGTGAGATACTCCTTGACGGCGTTGATATCCGCGATATTCCCAAGGACGATCTGCGCAGTGCCATCGCCATCGTTTTACAGGATACTGTTTTGTTTACCGATACCATCGCCGCAAACATCCGCTACGGTAAGCTTGACGCATCGGACGAGGACGTTGAAAATGCGGCACAGATGTCAAACGCCGATAAATTCATCGAGCTTTTGCCCGAAAAGTATCAGACACAGATAACGACCTCCGGCAACGGTCTTTCAGGCGGTCAGCGTCAGCTTCTCGCTATCGCCCGCGCCGTCCTCGCCGACCCGCGCATACTCATCCTTGACGAAGCTACCTCCAGCGTTGATACGAGAACGGAAATGCACATTCAGGAGGCTATGATAGCGCTTATGAAAAACCGCACCAGCCTTATCATCGCACACCGTCTGTCAACTATCCGTGACGCCGATATGATAATCGTTATCGACAAGGGTACTGTCGTTGAAAGCGGCAATCACGAGCAGCTTTTGGCTCAAAAAGGCTGTTATTATACGCTTTATCAAAATCAATTTGCAGGTATTCAAACTTAAGGCTTGCATTTTGTCAAAATATATGGTATAATAACGTGTATTTTATATGTATTTAGAGGAGAATGTTTATGTCAGGTCACTCCAAATGGAACAACATTAAACACAAAAAAGAGAAAACGGACTCTCAGCGCGCCAAAATATTCACAAAATTCGGTCGTGAAATGCAGATCGCAATCAAAGAAGGCGGAAGTGCAGACCCTGCCGCAAACTCAAGACTTAAGGACATTATCGCCAAGGCTAAGGCTAACAACGTCCCCAATGACAATATTGAGCGTATTTTGAAAAAAGCCGCAGGCGAAGGCGGCGCAAGCTACGAAAACATCGTTTACGAGGGATACGGTCCCAACGGTGTCGCCGTTATCGTTGAAACTCTTACGGATAACCGCAACCGTACAGCCGCCGATATGCGCCATTATTTTGACAAGTACGGCTCTGCGCTCGGTCAGACAGGCTGCGTTTCCTGGCAGTTTGCCCGCAAAGGTATTATAGTTATCGATAAGGAAGATATTGACGAGGAAGCTTTGATGCTCGCCGCTATGGAAGCAGGCGCGGCTGATATAACCGACGAAGATGAAGTTTTTGAGATAGTTACGGCAACTGAGGATCTTTCCGCTGTCCGCGACGCTCTTTCCGAAGCAGGATATACCTTTATCACCGCCGAGGAGCAGATGATCCCCTCCACCTACGTTGAGCTCACCTCTGAAGAGGATCTTAAGCGTATGGGACTTTTGCTTGAAAAGCTTGAGGAAAGCGACGACGTTCAGGATGTTTGGCACAACTGCGAAAACATCGAAGACTGATCGAACAAAAATTTTGAGGCGGTTTTGCGGCCGCCTCAAATATTTTATAAGTTTTTTAAATTTTCTCTTGACATTTGGCTTAAAATTTGATATTATATTTAAGCACGCTACGGTGCGCTGGCATAGCTCAGCCGGTAGAGCAGTTGATTCGTAATCAACAGGTCGGGTGTTCGAGTCACCTTGCCAGCTCCAAGCCTCGTTTACGAAAGTAAACGGGGCTTTTTTCTTTGAAAAAAACAAGTGGATTCCTTGCTCTGGTTTATTCGATAAATTGGAATTGTTAATTTATCTATTATCTCTTTATATTTTTGTGGAATTTAGTATTTCCATCTGTTTCTTCTTGCTAAATCCCGCAAGAATAAGGTTATATGATTTATCAACTAATTTCCTTAATAATTCATCAGGAACTTCGCCATCTGGTTTAATAGAGTTCCAATGAACCTTATTCATATAAAAACCAGGAATAATATCATCATACTGTTTTCTTAAAAACTCTCCTTCAAGTGGTTCAAGTTTTAGTGTTATGTAATAGGGTTTGTTATTATCATCAAGACAAACCGCCACAAACATTTTCCCGCCTATCATATAACGAACCCAATTCCAATTTTCAGTGTTTTTTGTTACACCTGATTTTTTCATTAAATACTCATCAAGCCAAAGATATTTCATATTTGTTTCTTCCTTATCTATATTGCAATTTATATAAAAAGAATTGTATTTCCGTCAGGGTCTGTTAAAATCAACTCTGCACCACCCCAAAAAGTTTTAAAAGGTTCAGGACATTCAATTCCAGCAGCTTTTATGTTCTCATATATTTCATATACTTTTCCGTTGGTAGTGAAATATAAATTATTACAACAAGGTTGGTCTTTCCCTTCAGGGATAGACCATATCCACATAATCGGTTCTTGTTCATCGGTAAGAGCAAGTGCTGCTCCAAAATAATCGTCAGACTCTTTTTCTTGATGAACTCTAAATCCTAATGTTTTGTAAAAATCAAATATTTTTTGAGGTTGTTTAGAATAATAATTTAGTCCATGAAATTTCATAATTCACCCTATAAATTCTTATTTATGAAGCTGTTAAAAATCGCCATTTTCCTTGTTGCGTCAGAGGAGAAATAATTTTACTTTCCTTCGAGCATCTTATTAAGCGCTTCCACAAATTCACGGTAACCCTTGGGGAAATTTGCGGAGCCATCGGCGTAAAGCTCATTTCCGCCGTTTACAGCAGCCTTAAAGGTGAACATTATCCCGTCCTGCACGTTTTTCGGATGCTTGCCGTGAAATCCGTCCCAACACATAACGGCGCACTCGTTCATAATCGCAATGATCCCCTGCCTGTCGCAGTCTGCGCTTCGCAAGAGCTCCAAATCGGTCTCACTGTTTGAATAGACTTCGCGATAATAGCAAAGCTTCGTTTTGTCGTCCATCTGCTCAAGTTTATACACAAAACCGCCTCGCATTCCGCGCAAGGTGAGCGTCATTTCCTCCACCGAGGTTACAGTCTTTTTGTAATTCCCCGTGCATGAGCACAGCCCAAACAGCGCCGTAACGGTTAAAACGGTTACTCGCAGTAAGGCTTTGCAATATGTAGCGATAAAGCTTTTCATAAACACCTCCGAAGCAAATTTAAAATATATTTTAATTATACTTTATATAACATTTGATGTCAACATAAATTTTAATTATACTTTATATAACATTTGATGTCAACATAAATTTCCGCATCAGACAAGCGTTTTTCCATATCAAAAAGCCCCCTCGTCTAAGGGGGCTTTATCAGCCGTTAAATCATATCTCTTCCCATTATTTTCGCCTCAATTTCACGGCAAAGGCGCTTTGCTTCATCCGTTGTATCGCACTCCGCTGAAATCTTTACACCTTTACTGCCAACCATTTCAATATGCACTCTTCCCCGTTCGCTCACATATTCCAAACCGCTTTCCATCATTTTGACACCACCTGCGCTAACAAGCTTGCGAATAGCTTCGCTTCGCTCATGACAGCTGCATTCACTTTCCCTTGAATGCACACTGAATTGCGGCACTTCGGCAAACGCCTGCTCGGCTGAAATACCATTTTCCTTTAAATTTTTAAGCAGATAAAACAGCGCAAAGCACGCATCACGGCACCAAAGAGGCGCATTTTCCATTGGTGTGCGCTTTACTGTAACGCCCGCACCTTCCGCTATACGCACAGCCGCATCAGGTACAAAGCTCGGAAGCGTTATGCTTTCCCTGTTTCCACGCACGGAAAAGGCTGTTAAAAGCGTCAGTATCTTTTCCCACATATACAGCTTTTCGCCGATATGGACCACGGCGCTCGTGCCGTTTTCCGCAATTTTATAAATAAAACCGTCGTTTCTGCAAAACTGCTGACCGAGCGCGCCTCGCAAAACGCTCAAAAGCACTTCGTTTTTGCTATAGACCTGCACCTGACAGCCGTCAAGCCGTCCCGACGACATGGCAAGCATCTGCTGATACTTGGAGCGCAGATCATATGCATTTCTCGGCGACAGCATAGAATAAGATGTGTTTTCACGAATAGCTGAATTAAATTTCCGCTCCATATCACGGGAAACACAAACGCCGTTTCCGTCCAAAAGCGTCATTTTCGAGCATTTTCCCTCAGCTCGGCTGTGTGTTTCCACGTAAACCGCGCTGTAAAGCTCATATTCTCTACAGGCAAAGCTCGCCATGGAGAGAAAGCCTTCACCGAGGATCAGCGCTTCGCCGCCGCCCTGAATAATGCCTGAAATCAGCGCATGGGCGATACAATCAGATTCCGCTTTCGTGTCCCACATAACGCCGATGCGCCCGTAGCCCTGCTGTTTTTTACACATATTTGCAAGGGCAACGCCTGCCTGAAAGCCCCTTTCAGCCTTGGCATCGCTGCAGAATGCGCCGTCAAACCAAGCCTCACTTTTATCGCTTTCACCCTCGCAAAGACATCCGCCTTTTACTGTGACACCATTTATCCGCGTACCCTTTGCCAAACGGGCGTTTTCTCCTAAAACGCTCTCGCCCTCCATTACGCTTTCAGCTTCCGCAACCGCATTTTTACACATGACCGAGCCTGTCACACGGGCGTTTTCTTCCACCGTACAGCCTTCATACAGCACGCTTGCCCTTATCTCTGCGCCTTTTTTCACGGTGCATCCGTCATTTATAACAGCATACGGCCCGACTCTCGCGCCCTTTTCCACCGTCGCCATAGGCGAAACGTAGCTCGGCATTATCACGTCCTCACCGCCGCTTTTTTCCCATTCCAGCTTTACTTTGCCGTCAAGCACGTCGTAGTTTCCCCTTAAATATGAGCTTATTTCGCCGATATCCTGCCAATAAAAATCAGCCGTCATTCCGTAAAGACGCATACCGTTTTTCATCATAAGAGGAAAAAGCTCCTTTGAAAAATCAAATTTCGTCTTCGGCGGTATCATGCTCATCGCCTGCGGTGAAAGTATATATATTCCCGTGTTGACAGTATCGCTTATCGCCGTGCTCCAGCCCGGCTTTTCCGCAAAGCTCAATATCCGTCCGTCATCATCCGTGACAGCTATTCCGTATTCACGGGGATCGCTTTTCGTGCAAAGAAGCAAGGATACGTCGGCGTTTTTCTCTTGATGAAACGTCATAAACGACGTCAGATCGCCATCGCACAGCGCATCACCGCTTATTACAAGCAGCGGCTCGTTCAAAGCACCCCATTGCATAGCCGCATTGTGAACACTTCCCGCCGTGGAAAGTGGTGTTTCCTCCGTAAAGTAATTTAGCTTTACACCGTATTTCTCACCGTTTCCGAGCACGCTTTTAACAGTTTCCGGCAAATACATAAGCGTGACTGCGATGTCCGTTATGCCGTGTTTTTTCAAAAGGCAGATTATGTGCTCTGCCGCCGTTTTGTTTACAAGCTTCGCCATTGGCTTTGCCGCATTTTCCGTTATAGGGCGAAGCCTTGTTCCTTCTCCGCCGCACATTATTACAGCTCTCATAAAATTTCCTCCTTTTTCTCCTTTGCATACGCTTCCAATGTCTGCGCCATCCAGCCTGCCGCACCTGTATACCAGCTCCAGCCGCCTCTGCCGTATTGCGCACCGTTTGTATATATATCCGCCGCCATTACGTACGGCTCCGTCATATACCGCGCCGTATCCTTTTCCATTGGGTTCAGCATTTTTAAAAGCTTAAAGCATCGCTCTTTATCACCCATTTTCAAAAACGCAAGGGCAAGCCACACGGCGCCGTGGGTATACTGACCGCCGTTTTCACGTATTCCCGACGGATAGCCTTTGATATATCCCGGCTGTTTACCGCCTTTATCAAACGGCGGTGTTAAAAGCTTTATAAGCTTTTCCTTTTCATCCACAAGCTCATCATACGCTGTGTTCATTGCGTTTATACAGCGTTTTTCGTCAAGCTCCGCAAAAACGGCGAAGGCTTGGGCTATGGCGTCGACCCTGCATTGACCGTCGCTTCCCATTGCCGTGCCGTCATCGTAAAAGCCGCGAATATAACGACCGTCAAGGTAGCAATGGCTTTCAACGGCGTTTTTCAGCTCCTTGATGCGATCTTTGCAGTAATCTGCAAAGTCCGTATCGCCCATTTTTTCTGCTATAGGCAAAAACTTGCCCATAACGACTATCATAAACTCACTCAGCCATACGCTCTCACCCTTGCCTCGAGCGCCGACAAGGTTCATCCCATCGTTCCAATCGCCGCCGCCGAAAAGTATGAGCCCACGCTCACCGCACCTGTCTGCGTGCTTTATTGCCCTGATACAATGCTCGTATACGCTCGCTTTTTCTTCGCTTTTTTGCGGTATTTCATACCTTTCGCGCTCTTCAGCCTTCAAAAGCTCCGACGTTACGAAATGAATCTGCGTTTTCAGTATTCCGCCGTCGCCGCTTTTTTCCACGTACTGCGCCACCGCCAGCGCAAGCCACAGCATATCGTCGCCGTAGCGCGTGCGTATACCGCGGGAAACGCCGTCCAGCTCATGCCACCAATGCATCACGTCGCCCTGCACGTACTGATGGCGACAGCAGCGCAATATTTGCTGTTTAAGCAGCTTTTTATCATAGCTGTACGCCGCCATGGCATCCTGAAGCTGATCGCGAAAGCCGTATGCACCGCCGCACTGATAAAAGCTCGTTCTCGCGCGCATTCGGCACTGAACGATCTGTGTGCCGAGCCAATCGGTATAGAGCCTGTCAAGGCTCTCATCGGACGTTTCTATATGCCTTGATAAAAATTCATTTTTCTTTTTTACGCGCTCAAGCTCCTTTGCAAAATCAAGTCTTTGCAATTTTTCCTTTAAATATTCAAGTGTTTTTCCGTTTTTTGCGCATCCCAGCACGAAAAGCGTCCGCTTTTTTTCGCTTTCAACCTCGCAATATTTGCCCTTAACACTGCTTTTGCCGTCCTTGCACCAAATAAATCCCGTCTGCTTCGGAAATTCACCGCTTTTATTTGTGAAAAGGCAAAGCTCGCCCGAGCTTTCGCCGTTTACAAGCCGTGCATCCTTTTCATCGGCGCAAAGCATGGGCAAAACCTTGAATGTAACGCTTCCCTTGCACCTATCACAAAGCTCTGCTTCAATGAGCTTTAGCGGTAGATTTTCGTGAATAAACGCTTTTACTTTTATCGCATAAACGTCATCCTCCGTTTTTATTTCACATTCATATATGCACGTATTTTTATCGAAAAACACGTTTTTCGCATATGCAAGCACGTCGTAGCTGACACCGTTCTCCTCATATATCAGCGTTTCACCCTCGTTGTCCCTTACGATATCGTTCGACCACGGCGTTATCTTGTTTTCACGGGAGCTGAGCATCCACGTAAAGCCTAAGGACTTGTCAGATAAGACAGAACCGAACATTCTGTTTGCAAGCACGTTTGACCACGGAAGCCGCGGCGCGCCGTTTATAAAAACACCGCCGTTTTTATATTCCACGCTCGGTGAAAAGTCGTAGATAGGCTTTTTAAGCTGAATTTCCTCGCTTATATTAAGCGCCTTGTCTTCGCCATCCCAAAAATAATGGGCAACGCTTTCGAAAAAGCTCTCCTCGTTTTCCTGAAGCTTCGACGCTGCAATAAGATGAATACCGCCGCTTTGCCCCATAAGCTCCGCCGTGGAATATATCTGTATCATCCTCTTAATGCCATCGGCTATGGGTGCAAGGTATTGCTCCGTTTCATCGTAAATTATAACGAGATCACTTGCAACGGAGCAGTAATTCAAAAGCCTGTGCGCGCGCAGTATCCGCCCGATTTTAAGCACCTGCTCCGATTGGCGCACGCGCAACGTGAGCACGGGAATATCCCCCGATATGCCGTATTTCCAAAGGCTTGAGCGCTTCATGGATGCTTTTTTCTCGCCTATGTCATAGCTTTCCCGCATTATTTCAAACAAAACACGGGAAATCGTGCTCATATCGCGCTCACCTATACCGAAGCTGTTCATGACCGTTCCGATTTCAGCGCAAAGCTTTTTCTCCGTTTCCGCAAAGGTGACGGCGGACGCTTTTTCAGCCGCCCTTACAGCGCTTTGCCTCGTTTTGCCGTAGCTGACGGCAATGGTTTTATCAAAAGCGCCGTTATCAAAATCCCATTCCATTTCAATGTGCATTATTGGCGTTACGCAAGCGCCCTGCTCATTGCTTTCGTCCATTATCTGCGCGCCGCGCTCCGCATTTTTTCGCATCATTGCCTTATCGCGCTGTGTACAGTATTTAACCTTTACACCAGTGGGAAGCTTAACCGCAAGCCAATGCTCCGTGTCGCTCGGTGCGCGCTTTCGCCGCGCAAATAAAACGCAGCCACTCTCCTCATCGAAAAAGCTTTCAATAAACAAGTCTGAAAAGGCTTTATGGGCTGAAAAGTCCTGTTTTTTCGCCATAACAGGCCGCATTGTAAAGCATACAGAACCGTTTTCTCCGTTTTTCACGCGTTTTTTAGCCTTTATATTTATCAGCATTGCATTTTGCTCCGCCGATATTGTCATGCTCTGCTCCAGATGAGTTTTTTCCGAAAAGGCAGAAAAAGCTATTTTCCCTTTGTCAAAGCCGCATTCACGGCAAAGCTTTTGCTCCATGCTCTCGCCGCATATGGGCGTTTTTGCCGCAAAAAAGCTCTCATCCGAGCTTTTATAGCCCACGTTTATTCCGCTTTCATCCGTCAGCAAAAGGTCGCCGAAAATAAGACAGCCCTCGCCGTTTGACTTCGCCGTAAAGGTCGTTTCGCCGTTTGAGATGACCGATGCCCATAATTTACTTGCATCGTTAAGGCTTTTTTGTCTTAGCTGATAGATATCACGGGCATTTTTAATATTGCGAGCTTTCCTCGGCTTTTTCTCATGGATAACTGATGGTGTCGGTATTTTTTCCTTTAAAAGCGGTGTCATAGCTTTCATATCTGCCGTCGCCAAAAACCGCTTTTGCACGATATTATCAAAGCATCTGTTAGCCAGCGCAAGCATACTCATGCCAAGATGGTGGGACATGAAGCTTCGCACGATGCCAACGCTTGTTCCAACCCTGCTCGCCGTATAGTCGATAGCCTCGTAAAAGCCGTATTTCCCGTAAAAACCAAGCTCTTTCATATGCTGTAGATTTTTTAGCGCCTTTACAGGTGAGACACACAGCATAAGAAAGCTTGAATAGGGCGAAATTACGAGGTCATCGTAAAGCTCATTTTTCAGCGCAAGGCTTTCAACGCCAAACGCCTTATACTGATAATTATAAAGCCTGTCGAAGGCGTAGTATCCGCTTTCGGAGATACCGAAGGGCGTTTTTTTGCATTTTTTCTGCTGGCAATATGCGGCAAATTTTGCCGCTTCATACCCTGCCGAGCCGTGATAAACAGGCATAAAAAGCTGTGGCATGAAATATTCAAACGACGTTCCGCTCCACGAGGCAATACCGATGCGGCATCCTTTTTTCACAAGAGGACGCCCCAGCGTCGCCCAATGGCTTTGCGGTACACGCCTTTTTGCTATGGCAAGATAGCTCGTTATCTTCGCTTCGCTCATAAAAAGGTCGTAAAGTCCTTCCGCTTTACACGTTTTCGTGTTGAAGCCAATATGAAAAAGCTCGTTTTTTTCGCTGTAAAGCAATGCCCAATCTGCATTTTCCCACATGGCGCTATACCGCTTTGAAAGCTTTTCATCAATTTCTGCAAGGGCGTTTGAAGCAGTGATGCAGCAGGCGGCGAAATTTCCGCTGTCGACGGAGGAAACGTATTCAGGCTCAATCGCTTTGCCGTCCGTAAGGTCGTACCAATTATATAAATGCCCTCTGTATTTTTCCAAAGCCTCAATGCTGTCAGCCATTTTCGTAAGCATCAGTCTTTGCTTTTCCCGGGAAATAAAACCGAAATCACAAGCTGAAATTACCGATAAAATTGCAAGACCGATATTCGTCGGCGACGTTCTTTTTGCTACGCGTTCAACGGGCTTTTCCTGAATATTGTCAGGCGGCAGATACATATTTTCTTCCGTCAGATTTTCCTCGAAAAACCGCCATATATCCTCGGCGTAGCCTTTAAGCGTTGCTTTTTCTGCTTCCGTAAGCTTCGCCGTCTTTCGCGTTATGGGCTTTGATAGGAGAAACGCCGTCACGGGTGCGGTAAGCCACAAAACGCCTATCAGCTTAAATACGGCGCAGTCTGCAAAGAGCATGAGTGCGCCTGCTATTACCGATGATGCCATTTTCATTGCGTATGAAATCAAGCTGTTTTTGCTGATTTTCTCGCTTTGCTCCGCCGTTACCCATGAAAGCAAGCCCCTCTTCGTCACAGCTATACGCCAAATAGTGCCGCATATTGCCGTAAAGCTTGTATACGCGCTATGCACCAAAAGCAATAGCCATATTATCAGCGATGCGCCTGCGCCCTTTATACCTCCAAGGCTTTTTGAAAAATACATTCTGAACGTCGACCATAAGCCGCCCTTGAATATTCCCTCCAAAACGGCAAACAAGAAAGGCATTATCAGCCACGACAACAGCAAAAAAAGCATTACCACGCTTTGCGGCTTCGGTAAAAACGATGCCAAAACGATGCCGAGCACCGTGAAAACAGGCGTTAGCGAGCGGCGAAGATTGTCAAACAAGCGAAGCTTTGTGAGAAACGAAAGAGGATTTCCCACACTCTTTCCCTTTTCGTCCTTGATCTTTCTTTTAAGAAAACGGATATTTTGCCAATCGCCCCTTATCCATCTGTGACTTCTCGCATAGTAAGAGGACGGCGATGAGGGATAGCCGTCCGTCACCTTTATATCGGAAATAAAGCCCGTTCTCAAAATGCCACCCTCGATTATATCGTGGCTGAGCACCGTGTTTTCACGTATCTTATCCGCCATCAAAGCGGAAAACGCCTGCACGTCAATGATTCCCTTGCCCGTGAAAATGCTTTCGGAAAAAAGATGCTGATACACGTCGCTGACTGCGCCTGCGTAGCTGTCAACGCCCCCAAAGCCTGATGTAAAGCGGGAAAAAACGCTTTTCACTGCACTTTCAACGCCAACCTCTATGCAGGGATTGAGTATGCCGTAGCCCTTGACAACTCTGCCCTTTTCTATAACGGGCTTATTCAGCGGATGGAGCATCGCACCCACCATCCCGATTATTCCGTCGGGCTGAATTTCGCTGTCGCTGTCAAAGGTTAAAATGTATTTGCAGTCAAAAAGCTTCCCTGCATCACCCAAAAAGGTGTCAAAGCATATTTTTTTGTCAGCAATAGTGCTTGCAAGCGTTACGATAGCGCCGCGCTTGCGCTCCCAGCCCATATATTTTCTCTGCTTTTCATTGTAACGGCGGTTTCGCAAAAACAGCGCAAATCTGTTTCCGTATTTTGCATTGAGCTGTTCAATTCCCTTTTGTGCCGCAATACGTATACCCTCGTCTTCTGCCTCCTTTTCCCTGTCGCCGTCCCTGAAATCGGCAAGCAAGCCGAAAATAAGGTTATTATACGGGTTTGCGCAGTACATTATTTCAAGCTTGTCGGTGTATTTTTTCACATCCTCCTCGCTCGTTAAAAGCACCGACAGTACCGTTACCGTTGCACCGTTATCAGGTATTTTTTCAAGCTCCATTCGCGGTATATACGTTGCGTTTGCGCTTTTTACCGTTATATGATCCACTACTGCCTTTGCTGTTTCGGCAAGCGCAACACCGCATAGCAAGACTGTCACTACTGAAAGCCATCCGCCGACTGTCATCGCCGTTAGGGCGGCAATTGCCGTAAACAAAACAGCCGTTATAAAAACGGCGATAACGTACGACCAAACGGATGCTGTTTTTCCGCTGAAAAGCTCGTGACCGATATGCTGATTTTTCATATTGGCTCTTTTCACAAGCTCTCTTGCATAGTCGCGCTCGCTCATTTTCAGCTTTTTCGCGTTTATAACCGTCGCTTTTATATATTCCTTTTTCGTCTTTTTATCCATTTTCGGATAAATGCCCGCTTTTTCGCTTTCATATATCTTTACAACAGGGCTGGATTTTTCGTAAATTTTATCAAAATCAAGCTTATCCACAGCTCTCGCCATGGCAATAAGCTCCGATATACGCTTACAGCGGTATTTACTGCTCTGCGTGTCAAGCTGCTCTCCGTGGAATGAAAAAATCTTTTTAAGCTCCCTTTCCATTTTCACGCAAAGTCTCGCAGCTTGTATCACTATCTGCGCCTTACAGCATGGAATAAACGCGCATAAGAAGGCTTCGGAAATATGCGTTTTTTCGCCGATGCCGCATAAAAAAGCGCAAATTCCCTCCTCCGTAATGCTGTCAGAGCGTTCAATAAGCTTTTTCGCCGCAGTCATAACGAAGGCGTTTCCCACGCCGTCCGTCGTTTGCTTTTCACTTTTTGAAAGCTCAAAGCTTGCACTTTTGCTTATTCGCTCCAGAATGTAAAAATTATCGCAAAGCCACTCGTATTCTCCCGTTAAAACAAAGCCTGCCTGCGATGCCTTCATCGCCTTAAGATAAACGCGTTTTACACATTCTCGGCTTTTCTTAAGCTCGGCTCTGCTTTTCTTAAGCTTCGTTTTAATATCACGGTTTTCAAGCAGTCCCACGTTTTTTCCATCATCGTATAGCATGATATTCTCCTTCTTTTGCGCTTTGCGCAAATCTGACACTTAACCGTATTATTCCCATTGTTTTAAGATATATTTCTTGACATAAAGCTTTTTTTGATGTAAACTATATAAAAGAAAGTTTTTTTCACGGAGGAAATTCAAATGCCGATTTGTGTACCCGCTTCCTTACCTGCAAGAGCCGTGCTTGAAGCGGAAAATATATTCGTTATGGACGAGGAGCGTGCATCCCATCAGGATATCCGCCCCCTTAAAATCGTTTTGCTCAATCTCATGCCAACTAAAATCGTTACGGAATCTCAGATAATGCGTCTGTTAAGCAATTCACCTTTACAGGTCGAGCTTGTTCTTTTACAAACTGCAAGCTACCGCTCGAAGAACACGCCTGAGGAGCATCTTGAGTCCTTTTACGTTACCTTTGACGATATTCGCCATAAATATTTTGACGGCATGATCATCACAGGCGCGCCCGTTGAAAACATGGAGTTTGAGCAGGTTGCATATTGGAACGAGCTTTGCGAGATAATGGAATGGACGAAAACTAACGTATACTCCACCTTCCATATCTGCTGGGCGGCGCAGGCAGGGCTTTATTATCATTACGGCGTGCCGAAATATCCCCTTGCGCAAAAGGCTTTCGGCGTTTTCGCCCACGATGTTATTGACAGATTAAATCCCCTGCTTCGCGGCTTCAACGACGTTTTCTATGCCCCCCATTCCCGTCACACAGAGGTGCACGCCGAGGACATTGAAAAGGTCCCGTCTCTTAAAATACTAGCTACCTCCGAGGAAGTTGGCGTTTACATCGTCGCCTCGTCGAATAACAGACAGTTTTTCGTCACGGGTCATTCGGAATACGACAGAGAAACGCTCGCCTTGGAATATTTCCGCGACGTTGACAAGGGACTTGATATTGCTATGCCGAAAAATTATTTTACAAACGACGACCCGACGCTGCAGCCCGTAATGCGTTGGCGCGCCCATGCAAATCTTCTTTTCGGAAATTGGCTCAACTACTGCGTATATCAGGAAACGCCTTATGATATTAAAAAGCTTGGTGAAATGACATGGCCGAAAAATTAAAATGGAACGGCGGCGCGTTGCTTGCTCCTTTGCCTGCCGTGCTCGTGTCCTGCGGAAACGATGAAAAAGCCAACGTTTTCACCGTTGCTTGGACAGGTATTACAAATACCATTCCGCCGAAAACGTATATTTCCGTTCGCCCCTCCCGCTATTCCTACGAGCTTATCAAGGAAAGCGGCGAATTCATAATCAATCTGCCGACGACGGCTATAGTCAAACAGCTTGATTTTTGCGGCATCCATACGGGACGCAAGGTTGATAAATTTAAAAAGTGTAATTTAACAAAGGAAACGGCGTTCAGCGTAAGCTGTCCCGCCGTTGCAGAATGTCCCATGCATATTGAGTGCCGTGTAACCGACGTTGTCCCTCTCGGCTCTCACGATATGTTTATCGCCGACATCGTTTCCTGCGGCGTCGACAGCGACCTTGTGGACAAAAGCGGCAAGCTCCATTTGGAAAATGCAGGGCTTTTAGCCTTTGCCCACGGTGAATATTTTGCCCTCGGCAAGCGGATAGGCTCCTTTGGTTTTTCCGTTCGGAAAAAATCCAAGGGAAAGCCTGCACACAAGGATAAGAAAAAATCTCAAT
>SVND01000042.1 GCA_015067075.1 Oscillospiraceae bacterium | reverse complement strand
TTGCTCTCCACTCATATATCGCTTGACGACTTCTTCCAAAGCGATCACTTGCCCTTGTTACACCGTATTTTAAAGAATATTTCAAAACCCGTTGACGAAACTGGGCTTCTGATGTTATAATACTCATTGGAAATAGCTCCTTTGTGATTTTTTGGTTGTGTGGTTATTACCATTATATCACATTTGGTGCTATTTCTCTTTTTTATTTGTCACCTATCAATTGTATCACAACATTCCCTTGCATGAACATATCACAAAAATTTTAATAGAAGCAAATCCAGCCTATCGCCATGTCTATGGAGATAAGCTGGATTTATTATGATGTTAACTGTGATTTAATCGCCTGAAAAGGCATCCTTTACCTTTTCAAAAAAGCTTTTTTGCTTTAAATTCTGATCCTTGCCCAGCGTTTCCGCAAATTCACGGATAAGGCTCTTTTGCTTATCGGTGAGATTTTTCGGTATATCAACCGTTATCGTAACGTACTGATCGCCGCGGCTGTTGCTTCTGACGTAAGGCACGCCCTTGTTTTTAAGGCGGAAAACAGTACCGGGTTGAGTACCCTCAGGAATACTGTAAGCCACCTTTCCGTCGACGGTGGGCACTTCAATTTCAGCGCCCAAAGCCGCTTGGGGAATTGAAACGGGTATCTCGCAGTAAATATCGTTATTTTTACGCTCAAAAAGGGGATGGGATTTGATGTTGATGACAACGTAAACGTCACCGTTTTCGCCACCCATTTTACCCATATTGCCTTGTCTGTAAAGGGGAATAGCCTGCCCTTTGTCAATACCTGCGGGAACTGCAACTTTAAGCTTTTTAGCACGCTTTACCTTGCCGTAGCCTGCGCACTTCTGGCAAGGAGTCTTTATGACCTTACCTGAACCGTTGCAGTTTTGACAAGGCTGAGTCGTCTGAATAGTACCGAGGATAGTCCTCTGCTGAGAGCGGACCTGACCGCTGCCCTTGCAGACGGGGCACGTTTCGGGATGAGTACCCGGTGCGGCACCGCTGCCAGCGCAAGCGTCACAGCTTTCGATACGCGAAACGCTTATCTCCTTTTCACAGCCGAACACGGCTTCCTCAAAGGTAAGTGTAAGCGTAGTTTCGATGTCGTCACCCTTTTGCGGACCGCGGCGGCGCTGTCCGCCGCCAAAGCCGCCGAAAAAGCTTTCGAATATGTCGCCAAAGCCGCTGAAATCGCCGTAACCTGCTTGCCCTGCACCGAAGTTGGGGTCTACGCCGCTGTGACCGTATTGGTCGTAGCGTGCGCGCTTTTCCTTGTCGGACAGAATCTCGTATGCTTCGTTGATCTCTTTGAATTTGACTTCAGCATCCTTATCACCGGGGTTTATATCGGGGTGATACTGTTTAGCAAGCTTATAATAAGCTTTTTTAATCGTATTTTCATCGGCATCCCGTGAGACACCGAGAACCTCATAAAAATCCCTTTTAGCGTCCATATATTAGTCTTCCTGATCGTCTTTGACTTCGCGGTAATCTGCATCCTGATAATTTCCGCCTGCATTGGCATTAGGGTCGCCGTTGGGAGCGCCCTGCTCGGGGTTTGCGGCTTTGTAGAGCTTTTCGCTGATAGCATAGAACTTCTTGGAAAGTTCTTCATTTTCGCGCTTGATAGCCTCGATGTCTGTGCCCTTGAGAGCTTCCTTGAGCTTTTCGATCTGATCGCGGACAGGAGCTTTATCCTCTTCGCTGATCTTGTCGCCTATTTCATTAAGAGCCTTTTCAGACTGGAATACCATCTGGTCTGCACGGTTGCGCTCGTCAGCCTCTTCACGGCGAGCCTTATCTTCTTCAGCGTGAGCGGCGGCTTCCTGAACAGCCTTTTCTATATCTTCCTTGCTGAGGTTGGAGGAAGCAGTAATTGTGATATTCTGCTCTTTGCCTGTGCCCATATCCTTAGCGGAAACGTGAACTATACCGTTGGCGTCGATGTCGAAGGTAACTTCGATCTGAGGTACACCGCGAGGTGCGGGAAGAATGCCGTCGAGGTGGAATCTGCCGAGAGTTTTGTTGTTGGCTGCCATTTCGCGTTCGCCCTGAAGAACATGAACCTCAACGGATGTCTGGTTGTCAGCAGCTGTAGAGAAGATCTGGCTCTTCTTTGTGGGAATAGTTGTATTGCGTTCAATAAGCTTTGTGAAAACGCCGCCGAATGTCTCAAGGCCGAGAGAAAGGGGAGTTACGTCGAGAAGAACGAGTCCCTTTACGTCGCCGCCGAGAACGCCGCCCTGAATAGCCGCGCCGACAGCAACGCATTCATCGGGATTGATGCCCTTATGAGGCTCTGTGCCGATGAAATTGCGGACCGCTTCCTGAACAGCGGGAATACGTGTAGAGCCGCCGACGAGGAGAACCTTGTTTATATCGCTTGTCTTAAGACCGGAGTCGGAGAGAGCCTGACGAACGGGGCCCATTGTCTTTTCAACAAGGTCAGCTGTAAGCTCGTTGAACTTGGCGCGGGAGAGAGTCATATCAAGATGCTTTGCACCTGTAGCGTCAGCTGTGATGAAGGGAAGGTTGATGTTGGTTGTAGCAATACCGGAAAGGTCGATCTTTGCCTTTTCAGCCGCTTCCTTAAGACGCTGCATGGCCATTTTATCGGAGGAAAGGTCAACTCCGCTGTCCTTTTTGAATTCAGCTACCATCCAATCGATGATGCGCTGGTCAAAATCGTCACCGCCGAGACGGTTGTTACCTGCTGTAGCGAGAACCTCGAAAATGCCGTCGCTTATTTCAAGGATGGATACGTCGAACGTACCGCCGCCAAGGTCATAGACCATGATCTTCTGCTCGCCTTCCTTGTCAACGCCGTAAGCAAGTGCGGCAGCAGTCGGCTCGTTAATGATACGTTTTACTTCAAGACCTGCGATCTTACCTGCATCTTTTGTAGCCTGACGCTGGCTGTCGGTAAAGTAAGCGGGAACTGTGATAACAGCTTCCGTTACAGGCTGACCGAGATATGCTTCAGCGTCAGCCTTGAGCTTCTGAAGTATCATAGCGGACAGTTCCTGAGGACTGTAGCTTTTACCGTCAATATCTACCTTGTAATCTGTACCCATTTCGCGCTTGATGGAGATGATAGTTCTGTCGGGGTTTGTGATAGCCTGTCTTTTTGCGACCTGACCGACCATACGCTCGCCGTTTTTTGCGAAAGCAATAACGGAAGCAGTAGTTCTTGCGCCTTCAGCGTTTGGGATAACGACGGGCTCGCCGCCTTCCATAACAGCTACGCAAGAATTTGTTGTACCTAAGTCAATACCAATAATTTTTCCCATGATTGTAATTACTCCTCTGTTTAGTAAGTTTGAATTTGTATTATTTTATCAGTTTGCGACTTTAACCATCGCGTGGCGAATGACCTTATCGCCGAGTATATAGCCCTTTTGGAAAACGGCAACAACTGTGTCACGTTGCTCCTCACTTTCGGCTTCAGCCGACATGACAGCATTGTGAAGTTCGGGATCGAATTTGCTTCCTTCACCGGGGATTTCACTGACGCCTATGGCTGTAAGAGCATCCATAAAGCCCTTAAGGACTAATGCAACGCCGTCTGCATATGCCTGAGCGTTGTCAATGCTTGCGCTTGCAGCGCGTTCAAGGTTGTCAACGGTTGCCAATAGCTTTGAGACAGTATCTGCCACGGCGTATTTGTTAGCCGCTTCGCGCTCCTTTGCGGTGCGCTTTTTGTAGTTGTCAAATTCCGCAGCAAGGCGAAGATATTTATCCTCAGCTTCGGCAAGCTGTTTTTTCAGTATCTCCTCCGCGCTTTCCTCGCAAGCTGTATTTTCAGCTTCAGCAGCTTCAGTCACTGCTTCAGCTTGATTTTCAATTTCTTTTTGGTTATCCTTTTTCAAAAATATTTCATCCCTTTCCGTCTAAACTCTGAAATCCTTTGTCGAAATATCGCATTACATAATCAATGCTCGCCATGACCTTGGCATAATTCATTCGTGTGGGTCCTAAAACGCCCATAACGATATCGTTTCCGCCGATGGAAATGTGGCGGCTGAGCACAAGACTTGTAAGGTGCTTTGTAAGAGTGGGGTGCTCGTCGCCGATTATGGCTCGTGTCACGTCAGCGTCGGACGAATCGAGTCCGACAGCGCGGATAAAGCTCTCCTTTTGCTCCAGCATCCATAAAAGCTCGCCCGCTTTTTCCATGTTGTCGCTTCCCGCAATGCGCAGAAGATTTGATACGCCGTCGTAGCAGACGTCGTAATTATCGGACTCGGCGCTGAAAAACGATTTTACCGTTTCGATAACGGGGGCAAACTCTTCAATGGAAGCAACGTCGTAAAGCAGGGAGGCAACGCTCTTCTCATCTGCAATGGTAACGCCTGAAAGCCGTGAGTTCAAAAGCTCCTTTATCGCCTCGGGCGAGAAGGGAATAGCAAGCATTTTTACCTTGCAGTTTGCCGATTTGACAACGCCGTTGCGGTCGATGGCGATGATAATTAGTGAATCGTTTGCAACGCAAACTACCTCGAATTTCATTATTTCATGAACCTTGCCCTGACATACGACGGCAATAGCCGTGTAGCCAAGTGTGTCTGAAATGCGGTGTACCGCTTCGCTGACCAGCTTTTTCTTGTCGTCGAAGCGCAGATCAAGAAGGGAAGTGAGCTTCGTTTGATCCTCCGCTGACAGAGAATAGGAATTCATTAGCCTGTCAACATATTCACGATAACCCAGCGTGGACGGAATGCGTCCTGCGGAAACGTGAGGCTTGTCGATATAACCCATTTCCTCGAGGTTATACATTTCGTTGCGTATCGTCGCGGCTGAAAACTCCGAGAAAGGCCCTGCCGCGAGAGCTTTAGAGCCTACAGGTTCGCCTGTACGGATGTATTCGTCGACAATTGCTTTCAAGATCTTCTTTTTTCTATCTCCAAGCTCCATACAAACAGCCTCCTTTACGCTGTAAAAGCTCGAATTAACAGCACTTGTTTTAATGAATGTTAGCACTCGAACACTTAGAGTGCTAACGTGTATAAAGTGTACCACTAAATGAAACGAATGTCAAGTGTTTTTTTAATATTTTTCAATAATATAAAGAAAAATGCGTTTAATGCTTTGCAATAAATTATTGACACGGAGCAAATATATATGTATAATAGGTAATATATAACTTAATTGAAAGAAGAACGATGATATGAAGCATGGTTTTTTGAAAGTCGGTGCGGTATCGCCGAAGATACGCGTTGCCGATTGTGAATATAACGCAAAGCAGATAATTGCGGCGATGGAAAAGGCGGAGGCGAGCGGAGTAAAGCTTTTGGCTTTTCCAGAGCTTTGCGTAACGGGCAGTACCTGCGGTGATCTGTTTTTGCAGAGCACACTTATTAGCGGTGCGAAAAAAGCGCTGGCACAGATCGCGGAGCGAAGCGGTGACATGATAACGGTCGTCGGCGTACCTTTGGTATATAACGGCGCGTTGCTCAACTGCGCGGCGGTAATGCAGATGGGAACGGTGCTTGCCGTTGTGCCGAAAATTTGTGGAACGGGTAAAAACAGCGTTTTCACGGCGTATAACGGAGAAAACGGCTTTATACAAATTGAAGATATGTACGTTCCTTTCGGCGCAAATCAGGTATTTGTCTGCGAGAATATGCCCGAGCTTATGGTGAGCATTCACGTGGGCGAGATTGCAAGGAATGTAAAAAAAGGTACGTCCGTTGCCGTATGTATAAGTGCAGAGGGTGCTTGCGTCGGCAAGAAAGAGAAACGCAGACTTTTGGCGAGAAGCGGTGCTCTTGTCAATGCGTGTGCATACGTATGCGCTGATGCGGGCGAGGGTGAATCGACGACTGACGGCGTTTTTGCCGCGCACAATATAATTGCGGAGAGCGGAAATGCTGATGAAAGTCTATACAGCGATGAAATATTGACGGCTGTTATTGACGTGCAAAAATGCGCTTATGAGAAGAGGAAAAGACATGAATTTGCAAGCTATAGCGGCGAGGAGGCTGTGATCTTCACGCTTATGCAAGAGGAAACGGAGCTTGGATACGTGAGAAAGCTTCCCTTTATCCCCGAGGACGAAGGAGCACGCTTTGAAAGATGTGAGGAGATATTTAATATACAGGCACGCGGTCTTAAAAAGCGATTAGAGCATACGGGCGCGAAAAAGCTTGTAATAGGAATATCGGGTGGACTTGACAGCACGCTTGCTCTGCTTGTGGCGGTGCGTGCCATGGAGCTTGCAAGCAGAAGTGCAGGAGATATAATAACGGTGACAATGCCATGCTTTGGTACGACGGCGAGAACGAAGCAAAACGCCGTAACGCTTTGCACGGAGCTTGGCACAGAACTTCGTGTAGTTGATATAACAAAATCGGTGAAACAGCATTTTGAGGATATCGGTCACGATATAAACGACCATAGCGTAACGTATGAAAATGCGCAGGCGCGAGAGCGCACGCAGGTGCTTATGGATGTAGCAAACGAATGCGGCGGATTGGTCGTCGGAACAGGTGACCTTTCCGAGCTTGCGCTGGGCTGGGCGACGTATAACGGTGACCATATGTCCATGTATGCGGTGAATGCAGACGTACCGAAAACGCTTGTGCGCCATTTAGTCGCATTTTGTGCGGAAAAAATGGAGAATGAGCTTGTTAAAAATGCACTTTACGATGTGCTCGCAACGCCTGTAAGCCCTGAGCTTTTGCCTGCGAAGGACGGGGAAATATCGCAGAAAACGGAGGATATCGTCGGCCCGTATGAGCTACACGACTTTTTCCTGTATTACTGTGTAAGATGGGGCTTTGAGCCTGAAAAGGTTTTCAGATTGGCAAAAACAGCCTTTGAGGGTGAATATACGGCGGAATTTATACTGAAGTGGCTGAAGAATTTTTACAGACGCTTTTTCAGCCAACAGTTTAAGCGCTCCTGTATGCCTGACGGGCCGAGGGTAGGCTCTGTAAGCCTTTCGCCGAGAGGCGATTGGACGATGCCCAGCGATGCCTGCAACAACGCTTGGGCTGAAAAGCTTGATATGATACAGCTGTAGGTGACGATATGACGGTAAAGGAGCTTGTTGAAAAGCTGAGGCTGACAGTTTACAATATGGCAAATGAGTGCAATGCAGAGGGTGTCTGGTGTGGCGATCTGCTCAGTCACGTTATGGTGAATGCGCCTGAAAAATGCGCGTGGATAACGGTGATGACGAACGTGAATGTGGCGGCTGTGGCGAAGCTTCGCAAAGTATCCTGTGTAATACTTTGCTGTGGCGTAACGCCCGACGATGAGCTGTTGGAAAAGGCAAAAAGTGAGGGCGTGACACTGCTCGGCACGGTCGAGGATGCCTGCACGGTAGCAAAAATGATATAAATAAGGGGCTGTTTTTACAGCCCTTTTTTCATTTTTTTTAAAATTCTTTCTAAATCGCAAAATATTCATAACTTGATCTATTGACAAAGGGGGGGAATAATGTATAATAATAACAAAAGAAATAGGAGGAATACGTTAATGAAAAAAATACTGCGTAAAACAGCTTTAATTTTACTTTCCGTTTTGATGGCGCTGTCGATGGTGTCCTGTGCATCATTTGAAGCTCTCGATACAACGGCGACAGAAATGCTGACAGCCTTTTTAGCAAAGGATGCACAAAAAATGTCGGAGCTCGGACATCCCGACTATGCAATTGAGAGTGAAAAGTATGAAGCATATTTTGCGGTGCTGGAGCTTGAATACGGAAGCGAGCTTTACGAAAGCAGTATCGACAGCGTGAAAGCAACGACTCGCTCTATGTCGGCGTACGACACAAAATACGGCGGCTCCGTTGCTTACAGCGAATATGTTGTCGTGCTGTCAGGTGAAGAATACGTGATGAAATGCGCAACGGTAAAAAATGATAACGGCGAAGGTGTCGTTCAGTTTGACTTTGGTGGTTAAAAAGAAAAATCCGATGAGAATTCTCATCGGATTTATTACTTTTTAAAGCAGAGCCTTGCGAAGCTCGGCAGAGGATTTTGGCGAAAGGTATGCAGGCGGTACATCGAAAACAGTTTTTGCGCCTGTCACGCCTTCTTTACTCATTTTGTAGGCGGCTCTTGCGTAAGCGACGATGACGCTTGCCGTAAATTCGGGGTTAGAGCCAAGCTTGAGTGAATATTCGATCATTTCTTTGGTCTCGCCGTTTGCGCCTGTAACACCGCTTCGCATAACGAAGCCGCCGTGGGGAATACCCTTGTGATCGCGGTCGAGCTGTTCCTGTGAAATGAAGTGCACGGTTGTATCGTAATCGGCAAAATAGTTGGGCATGGATTTTATTTCAGCGGCGATGCGCTCCTTGTCGGCATCGGGCTTTGCAACGACGAAGCATTCGCGAGTATGCTTTTCGCGGGTCGTTAAAACGGGATTTTCGCCGTTTCGTACCTTTTCCATCGCCTCGGCAACGGGGACTGTATATTGCTTTGCATCCTGTACGCCGTCAATACGTCTGATAGCGTCGGAATGACCTTGGCTTACACCTTTGCCCCAGAAGGTGTAGTCGTTGCCGTCGGGCAAAATGCAGTTGCCCAAAAGGCGCTGAAGGCTGAACATACCGGGATCCCAGCCAACGGAGATGAAAGCAACGTGACCGCTTTCTCGTGCGCTTTTATCGCAGTTTTCAAAATGCTCGGGAATTTTAGCGTGCGTATCAAAGCTGTCAACGGTATTGAAATACTTTGCATATTCGGGACTTTGTGTGGGCAGGTCCGTTGCGCTGCCGCCGCAAAGAATAAGCACGTCTATATCGTCCCTTTTGTTTAAAATATCTTTTACATTGTAAACGGGGACAGCAGGGGAAAGCGTTTTAAGCTGCTGAGGGTCTCTTCTTGTAAAGAAAGCAACAAGCTGCATATCGGGGTTTTGGCGGATGGCAAGCTCAACGCCTTTGCCGAGGTTACCGTAGCCTAAAACGGCGATGCGAATTTTTTCGTTCATAATATCTATCCTTTCAAGGTCTGATTTGTCTAAGGAAGCACAAAAGGACTTTTGTCTGTTGACAAAAGTCCTTTTGTGTGGCGCGCTGTAAGGGATTCGAACCCCTGACCTCTTGGTTCGTAGCCAAACACTCTATCCAGCTGAGCTAACAGCGCAAATTGACAATATAAAATTAATGTCAACCGACAGTGATATATTTTAGCATAGAGTTGCGATTTTGTCAATACTTTTTTTAAAAATATTTTCCTAAAAAATTTTAAAAAAATTAAAAATAATGCTTGACAAAACGATTTTTGTCTGCTATAATATAAAAGCTGTTTACGACACGGCCCGTTGGTCAAGCGGCTAAGACACCGCCCTTTCACGGCGGTAACGGGAGTTCGATTCTCCCACGGGTCACCAAAAATTGGCGGATGGCGCAAAAGTGCCGTCAGTCATATGGGAGTTTAGCTCAGCTGGGAGAGCACTTGCCTTACAAGCAAGGGGTCAGCGGTTCGAACCCGTTAACTCCCACCAAAAGTCTGGTTTGTCTCATGACGAATCAGACTTTTTCATTTTGTGAATTTGGAGCAAGGATAAAATGACTGAATATATAAAATGGCTTAGAACGTATGTAGGCCATGCGCCTGTATTGCAAACGGCGGCGAGCGTTATTGTGGAAAACGAGAAGGGTGAGCTTTTACTGCAACAGAGGGCTGACGACGGCACTTGGGGCTATGCAGGCGGATCTGTAGAGCTTGGTGAGTCTGTTGAGCAGGCAGCGGCGCGTGAGCTGTATGAGGAGACGGGGCTTATTGCAGATGAGCTTGAAATGTTCTCCGTATTTTCGGGAAAAGAGTATCATCATATTTATCCAAACGGAGATGAGGTCTATAATATAGATATAGTTTTCGTTTGTAAAAAATATCACGGCGAAATGAAAGCTGATGAAAAAGAGGTGTTACAGCTTAAGTTTTTCGCAAAGGATAATTTACCCGAAAATTTGTCAAAACCTATTGTGACACCGATCATGCAGTATATTTCAATGAAATAAGTCAAAAGATCATAGCTGTTTCGGCTACAGACTGAAGCTTTCGTTTTGTGAGATGCGCACACCGCAGAGATGTTTTGAAGATTGCAAAAAAAAACTTAACACATATAAAAAACGACCGATACGTTTTGTATCGGTCGTTTGAATTTATCAAATTATTCTTCTAAAAGATCAGCCATAAGCTCGTCGATCATGGGATCTATTTCAGAAGCGATTGTTGCCCAAGGCTCACCCATAAGGGGACGGAACCACAGAGCGGCGCTGAAGTTTGTATTGAAATCGAAAGCACCTGAAACGTCGAGAACAGGAGTAAACTTATCGCTTCTCATTTCACCGAATACAAAGTCGTCCATGTAATTGGGCCAGCCGTATGTATCGACCTGCTCGGAAATGGAGAGAGCTTCACGTTCAGCTTTTGCTTCTGCGTCATGCTCAAGCATAAGCTGATGATAACGCTGAGCGCATACGAATGCGGCGGCGCCTTCGGGGTTAGATGCCTTTGCGGAAAGGTTGTAAGCCATAAAGCCTTCGCCGAGGTAATACTTATCAGCCTTGGGGTCCTTGGGATAAGGAACGATAGCTACGCTGTCCTGCTTGAGAAGATCGGGGAAGAATGTACGGATCCAGCAGTTTGCGGACATAAGGGCGATCTTGCCTGCGCCGAACATTGCGCCTGTATCGGAACCGTCGTAAACAACGCCGTCAGAGTTTACCATCTCTGTATAGAAGGTGATACCGCGAGCGATCTCATCGCTCATGATGTTGTTTGTGAAAGTGCCATCCTTGTTCATGGAAATGTAATCGAGACCTGTTGTCCAGATGAACATTATGGGTTCGACATCACAGCCCCAAATTTCGGGGATACCGTCGCCGTCGCTGTCTGTATGCATGGCAAGAGCACATTCACGGAACGTGTCCCAAGTCCAGTTGCCTTCTTCGTAGTATTCTGTGGGAGTTTTTACGCCTGCTTCTTCAAAAAGATCCTTGTTGTACCAGCAAACGTTGTCCCAACGGGCAGGTGTGTTGAATATTGTATAGATGTGACCTCTGAACCAAAGGTTGTCAACGCTGGATTTGATGTCTTTCCAAAGACCGAGATCAAAGTTGATGTATTCTTCCCAGCCGGAGAAGTAGCCCTTGTTTATCATGGAGATGGGAAGGCCGAAACGAGCAACATCCGGAGCTTCATCGCCCATATACATAGCGATGTAACGTGTGGAAATATCGAAAACGGTCGTTGTAACGAGCTCGCACTTGATATTGTATACATCGCGGAGAGCATCGAACTTTGCGGGGTCGCCTACGCCATCAGCGGCAGAGAGAAGAGTTATTTCGTTGGACTTGAAGTCAAAAGCCTGCAAACGGTAATCGTCGATGCCGCCTGCACCTTCGTAGTCCATGTACTTGCCGCCTTCCGTAAGGTCAATACCGGGAGTGGGCGTCGCATCTGTTGCGGGGGTGGGAGTTGTGTCGTCATTGCCCTGAGCATTGTTTCCGCAAGCTGTCATAGCAACAAGCATGACGAGAGCAAGCAACAAAGCAATAACCTTTGCAAAACGAGAGTTTTTCATGTGTTTCTTCCTTTCTTTGCCATTTTGGCTTTTGTTAATTTAATTTTAGCATATTTTTTATAAAAAAACAGAGACAAAATACGAAAACAAGCACAAATTCACGATAAAATTTAAAATATTCCGAAAATTTGTGCTTGACATTTTTTGTGCCGGGTAATGGAAATTGCTATTTTCCCGATATTTGATTTCGTTGTCTGTACATGGTGGGAGTTATGGTTTCGTGGTATGTAAAAAACTTTGTAAAAAGGTTTTCCTCGGAATAGCCGAGCTGAGCCGCGATACTCATGACGGGCAAGGTGGTGGTCGTCAAAAGCGTTTTCGCCGTTTTAAGCTTGATATCGTTTATATACTGCTTCATTGTAAATCCGGTTTGGCGTTTTATCTCTCGGCATAAATAATCCTTATTATATGAGAGAACCTGAGCAACACTTGATGAAGTAAGTGGTTTGTTAAGGTTTGACGCGATGTAATTTGCGGCACGCTGAACGGCGGTGGAGCGAACGCGTGTGATCTTAGCGGATGAGCTCATGCGAAGCAGTAGAGCGAGCAACGCATCGAGAGATAAAACATCGCGATTGACGCCGAGCTGAATTGCGGCAAGCTCGGAAAAGCATTTCCAGAAAAAATCAGGCTCCATTATATTAAGCAAAGCGCAGGTGCGCTCCGTCAGCTCACTGCTGTCGGCGAAAAAAGCGGCAGTATATATATGGGTATCAGGTGCGCATTTGCCGCTTCCCGATATGGTTACATAGGGCGGGAGCAAAACGGCAGTATTCGCCGTCAGCGTCATTCGCATTCCGTCTATGGAAAGGGGAGCGATACCGTTTTTTACGGCAATAAGCTCGAAATGCTCCAAAAAACGTGTGCCGAAATTCCATTCAGGGGCACTGCTTATCATTCCGCAATCGTAAAAGCTAAGATATTCGGCTCTTTTCATTTTGTTGTAATGGGCGCTATTGTTTTTGTACTCTATCATGTAAACCTCTTTGATGAAAACAAATTAATTTTACACGAAAAAACGAAAATAATGATTTTTTGCTTAAAAATAGTCGCAAATTCTCACTTTGGCGTATCGTTTTTTCATTGATTACTTTCCGTTTGTGTAGTATAATTATACATACAAAAACTTAATATGTCAATTTGTTTTTGCGAAAATCAACGCGGAAAGGGATGGAATTATGATTTTAAACATAGAAAAACGCTATCTTCGCGTTCCTATATGCCGAACAGCGCGGATGAAGCACCTGTGTTTTTATGAAGGAGAGAAGCTTGTTTTCGATGCTGACGTTCTTTTGAACTGTACCGCGCCCGACTTTTATATGTATTATGATATGAGTCGTTTTATTGGAAAGACACTTTCTGTAAAAGTGATACCTGAGGTGGCGTTTGACCTTGAAATGACGGATACACCGGAATACACGGAAAGTCTTTACAGCGAAAAATACAGACCTGCGGCGCATTACAGCAGTTCGACAGGCTGGCTCAACGACCCGAACGGACTTGTTTTCTATGAAGGAAAATATCATATGTTCCACCAGCATAATCCTCTCGGCACGGGCTGGGGAAATATGCACTGGGCTCACGCTGTAAGTGACGATCTTGTCCATTGGATACAGCTTGACGAGGCGCTTTTCCCCGATGATTTCGGAACGATGTTCTCGGGCTCAGCCATCGTTGACGAGAAAAACATCACGGGCTTTAAAGAAAATGAGCATGCTCCATTGCTTTTGTATTATACGGCGGCGGGCAACAATTCCTATATGTCTTACGACAAACCCTTCACTCAATGCCTTGCATACAGCACAGACGGTGGCAAGACCTTCCGCAAATATGATAAAAATCCTGTAATTGCGGCGCTTGGATATTGCGAGCGCGACCCGAAGATAGTTTACAGCGAGCAGGATGAATGCTATTATCTTATTATTTATTTAAAGGATAACAGCTACAGCATTTACAGCAGTACGGACCTTCTCAATTTCACCTTGTGTCAGGAGTTTGTGCTTGACGTTGATAACGAATGCCCCGACCTTTATCCGTTGGATAAAAACGGTAAAACATATTGGGTTGTATCGGGCGCAAAAGCCTGCTACCTTATCGGAACGCTGGAAAAAGGACGATTCACCCCCTTGCAGGCGGCGAAAAAGCTTCATTTCGGCAACTGCTCCTATGCGGCGCAGACGTTTTCCGACGTTCCCGAAAGCGACGGCAGACGTATACTTATCTCGTGGAACGGCACGAATATTCCCGACTCAATTTTCAACGGAACCTTCAATACGCCCGTTTCACTGTCACTTGGGGAGGAAAACGGCAAGCTTTGCCTTTGCGCATATCCCGTTAAGGAGCTTGAAAGCATTCATGAGCAATGCGAAAGCTACGATTTAAGTGCTCCCTTCAAAGCTCCGCTTAAGGGGAAGGCGCAGGATATTTTCCTTGAAATATCGCCGAAGGATGCGCAGAATGTATCGCTTTCGTTGCTCGGCTTTAACGCCGTTGTAAATACGTCACGGGGAACGCTCGAATGGGACGAGGGACGAAGCTCAATGCCGCTTTATATGAAAAACGGTATTGCGATCATCCGCATCGTGACCGATACGAACGCTATTGAGATATACGCCGATAAGGGTCAGGCGTATGCGTGTATTACAAATATCGCGGATTATACCCTTTGTAACCTTGAATTTAGCGGACAGGCGCAGATAAAAGCTGATGTTTATCCGTTAAAAAATATTTGGAAAAAATAAAAAAGGAGAAATGAACATGAAAAAGCTAGTATCAATTTTTCTTGCGTTTGCAATGATTTTCGCTCTCGTTGCTTGCAACGGCGGCACAGCAAACGACGGCGCAACACCCACACCCTCCGATGCAACACCCACGGAAGCGGAGCAGGTTGATTACACCGAGGGCGGAAAGTATATGAACATTCCCGGCTCAAACGGAAATGACGCTTGGAAGCTTCCCGCATATACCTTCCCGAAAAACACCGTTGAAATTATGAGTCACATCGACCAAAGCCAAGGTTATACGGAAAACATTGACAAGTTCAAGGCGTTCCGTGACGGCTATCAGCTCAAAGTCGAAGCAAATGTCGTTGCCGCCGCAGATGCCATTACGAAATATATGGCGGCTTGCATGAGTAACGATGCTCCCGATATATTCCAAAACAGCTTCCAGCCTTCTCTTGTGAACAAGGGATATGCACAAGCATGGGACGAGTACATTGACTTTTCTATCGGACTTTGGGACGACCTTCGCGACTCCGTTGAGATGCTCAGATTCAAGGACAAGATCTATTCCGTTCAGTCTAACCACGCTCGCTGGGATAATGCTCTTTTCTATAACGTAGAGCTTTTTGACGAGCTTGGACTTAAGACGCCTACCGAATATTACGAGGAAGGCAACTGGACTTGGGACACCATGCGTGAGCTTGCTATGCAGGCAACTATCGACGAAAACGGTGACGGTATGCCCGAGGTTTACGGCATTGCATGGACGACAGGCGTACAGTTCGTCTATTCCACGGGTACATCTGTTACAGCTTTGGACAGCTCTTCCGAGCTTGGCGCTGTAAACAATACTCTTTCCTCTGATGTTGCAAGAGCTATCACCTTCTGCACAGATCTTCTCACAACGGACAACTGCGCAATTTCCGAGGGTGACCTTCGTGCCGACTTTGCCGCAGGTAAGATAGCAATGTATTCACCTTACGCATATTGGTATTGCTTCTCTTGGGGTGATATGATGCGTGAAGGAAAGCTTGCACTCGTTCCGTTCCCGAAGGATCCCGAAGCTGACAAGTATTACGTTATGGAGTTCTTCGGTGCATATTACCTTGGACCCAATTGCGAAAATCCGCAGGGTGCTGCCGCTTGGGTACAGAGCCTTATCTACGACTCTCTCAATAAAGCTGAGTTTGAAGACGTTGAAAAGACAGATGAAGAGCGTCTCGAAGAAGGCGGCGTTACGAAAGCTATCTCCGATATGATAACCGATATGATGTACAGCGAAGACAAGACACCTATCCTTTACACCGATGAAATGTTCCGCGTAACTGATTACTACGGTGACCTTTGGTTCATGCCGCAGACAGGCGAGCCCTGGTCTGCTATCGCCGAGTATCTCAGCCCCATGATCGACGAAAAGCTCCAGATAGCAATGGAAGGTTGATAATTTATAGGTAAATTTTCAAAGGAGATACTGAAATGAAAAAAGCATTATCAATTATCCTCGCGCTCGCAATGCTTATGACACTTTGTGTTGGCTTTGGCGGAAGCGCCGAGATCAAAAACTTTCTTCAGATTGATGAAGAAACAGCAAGCACAATCAACATGAGCGCTTATATGGGCGATTTTGGTCCCGACAGAAAGTATCCTCTTCCTGCAACGGGAAGCTGGATCAACAAAGGTGAAACTATTGAAGGCGGCTGGTTTCCCTCCGAGTATATGTCTTTTGACACCGAGAATGTTAAGTTCGGCGCACGCTCCCTCATGCTTAAGATGAATAAGGATTTTCAGCATATGTCCGCAAGCTTCTATATGCCCTCCGAAGCTTTTGAAGCAGGTAAGACATACACGTTCCAGGCATATTTGAAAACAAACAAGGTTCTCGGCACTGAAGGCGCAAGAGTTCATGTAGGAGCTCTCGACTACAACCATGGCGCAGTTTCCGGCTGGGCGGACGTTGGCGCAGAGCTTATCACAGGAACAAAGGATTGGATGCTTAACAGCGTTACATTTACTATGCCTGCAAGCAACGAAGGCTTTATTATGACCTTCAACTGCCAGATATGGGCAAGTCTGTCCGGCACAGCTTGGTTTGACGGTCTTGCAGTTGTTGAAGGCGACCAGCCTGTTGCCGATTATGCAAGCATTGCACCTATCGAAGCGCCTTCCGCTGAACCCACACCTGCACCCGTAGCTCCCACACTCAATGGTGAGCCTTCTGCATGGGCAAAGGAAGAGATCCTCAAAGCTCTTGAAGCTGACCTCGTTCCCGAACACGTAAACGGAAGCTACACAACGGATATCACAAGAAGCGATTTCTGTGACCTTATCATCAAGATGATCGAGAAAAAGAGCGGTAAAGCTATCGCTGACGTGATCGCAGGCTACGCAGATGCAAAGGCAGAGGTATCCTTCCCCGATACAGATAGCGCAAACGTAATTGCAGCGGCAAAGCTCGGTATCGTAAACGGCAGATCAAGCGGCGCATTCGATCCGACAGCAAACATCACAAGACAGGAAGCTGCGAAGATGCTTGCACTTGCAGCAAAGGTACTTGGCGCTGACATCACAGCAAGCGAAGTAGCATTCGCAGACGCAGACTCCATCTATGCATGGGCAAAAGAGTTCATTTACTATGTAAATACAATAGGTGTTATGAACGGCACATCCACAACAACACCTCCCAACTTCAGCCCCCTTCGCACATACACAAGAGAACAGTCTATCCTTACGGTATACAGACTTTTCAATGCTCTGTAAGAACAATTAAACAATAAAGAGCAGGGTTTCATCCCTGCTCTTTTTATGTAGTATTTGTTGTGACAAGATGACGCAATACGATAGATTTGTTGCTTTGTGATTATTTTATTGCTTTATACGTCCATTTCTTCTACGCAGAATAAATGGACAAAAGAGAGGCCCCAAACGAATAATGCGCAAAAGCTCATTATTCGTTTGGGAGGGAGATTTCGATTTCTCCCTCTCTTAAAAATCTCTCCCATTAAAACGACTTTTTCATCATTTTGCTTGCTTCAAATTTTCTACCTTGGTTTTATGAAAAAGTGCTTTTTGCTCGTCGGTAAGATAGGCGCGGTGGGTTTTGTCGTGATTTTAAAGCTTAAATTGTTGGTTTTTTAACTGTTTTTCTCTTCAACTTGTTCGCTCCTCTTATCCGCTGCGCAAATTTTCTACCATTTCACTTTGTTTATTGAGTGTCGGGGATAAATGCTCCGCACGGAGTCTTTTTTCCTGATAAAACAGCCATAAAAATTGCTGTGATTTTCCTCTTGACCGTAGGGACAGTTTTCTTGCCTGTGCAAAACAAAAGGAAATAACGGCTCTGCGAGCCTACACCTCACCACCGCCTACGGCGGAGCCTCTCCTCAAGGAGAAGCCTGAAAAAGCCTTTTCTTCATGTAGCCGTATAATAAAGGCTCCCTCTGGGAGAGAGCTGGATTTTTGCCGAAGGCAAAAAGACTGAGGGAGAGATAACATTGCCACCTATGCTGTGACGAAAGGGGGTTCTCAGACAGATGTCTCAACTGTCCAAAAATCAACTCGTAGAAAGAGCCTTCCCCTTGAGGAGAAGGTGTCAGCTTTAGCTGACGAATGAGGTGTCTACGATAGTTTTTTTGCTTTGATATTATTTTATTGCTTTATTGCTTTATACGTCCATTTCTTCTACGCAGAAGAAATGGACAAAAGAAGGCGTAAGGGGGCAAGAGGTTTCGATCCCTCTCGCCCCCTTAACCCCCACTCTCTCAAACGACTTTTTCATCATTTTGCTTGCTCAAGATTTTATAACTTGGCTTTATGAAAAAGTGCTTTTTGCTCGTCGGTAAGATAGGCGCGGTGGGTTTTGTCGTGATTTTAAAGCTTAATTTGTTGGTTTTTTTATTGTTTTTCACTTCAAACTTGTTCGCTCCTCTTATTCTCTGCGCAGATTTTCTTCCATTTCGCTTTGTTTATTGAGCGTCGGGGATAAATGCTCCGCACGGAGACTTTTTTCCTGACAAAACAGCCGTAAAAAATGCTGTGATTTTCCTTGTTCGAAAGCATAGCGACTGCGGCTCCCTCTGGGAGAGAGCTGGATTTTTGCCGAAGACAAAAAGATTGAGGGAGAGATAATATTGCCACTACGATGGGATGGAGAGAGTACAAAACTACGTAAAAAGAGCAGGGATTTTTATCCCTGCTCTTTGATTATTTAATTTGTTCTTACAGAGCATTGAAAAGTCTGTATACCGTAAGGATAGACTGTTCTCTTGTGTATGTGCGAAGGGGGCTGAAGTTGGGAGGTGTTGTCGTGCTTGTGCCGTTCATTACACCTATTGTATTTACATAGTAAATAAACTCTTTTGCCCATGCATAGATATCGTCTGCGTCCGCAAATGCTACTTCGCTTGCTGTGATATCAGCACCAAGTACCTTTGCCGCAAGTGCAAGCATCTTTGCTGCTTCCTGTCTTGTGATGTTTGCAGAAGGATCGAACGCTC
>SVND01000041.1 GCA_015067075.1 Oscillospiraceae bacterium | reverse complement strand
CTCGGCATCTGGGAACAGATCAAGCCCTCCATCGATTCTCTTAAGTACAACGATCATATCTGGACAGTTTCCAACTTCCCCGCACGTTGGGACTTCGTTTGGTGGAACGCTGATATCTTTGAAGAGCTCGGCGTAAAGACTCCTCAGGAATATTATGATGAGGGCAACTGGACATGGGAAACATACGTTGACTGCCTTAAGGCAACAACTGTCGACAGCGACGCTGACGGTATCCCCGAAATTTACGGTGCAGGTATCGAAGACCCCTATATGTTCATTGCAGGAACAGGTAAGGATTTCGTTTCCATCAATGCTGACGGCACGGTTACAAACAACGTTCTCACAGAAGAAATTGCCCGCGCTATCAACTTCTACACAGACGTTAAGGTAAATTCAGGCGGCGTTTACGACGGCTCTGACCTTAAAGAGCAGTTTGCACAGGGCAAGCTTGCAATGTGCTCCGCAGGTGCATGGTACCGCGTTGCATTCCCGAATCTTATTAAAGACGGCGTAGCAAGAGTTGTTCCTTATCCCCGTGATGCTGCAGCAGGCGGCACATACTATCTCAAGGAAAGCTTCGGCGGCTCTGTAATGCCCTCCAATGCAAAGAACAAAGCAGGTGCTGCTGCATACCTTAGCGCATCTCGCTACAACAAGCTTTATTTCGACCTTGATCCCGAAAGAGCAGCAGAGCTTGAAGCTCTCACAATTGACGAGCAGATCGAAAAGATGGGCTGGACGCTTGAGCTTGAAAGATGGACGTACGCAGAGCTTTACAGCGATAAGTTCGTTCCCACACCGATGCATTACGGTTCCTTCACACTCACAGACTGGTGGGGCGATATCTTCTTCCGTCCGCAGATAGGTGAGCCTTGGGCAACTATAGCTCAGGAGCTTGCACCTCAGTTTGACGAGCGTATCGCAGAGGTCCTCGAAAGCTAATTTCGACAAGCACGTTAGCTAATTTAATAAGCACATTTGCGGCATCCGTTTCGGCGGATGCCGTTTTTATAGCAAATTATTAGCAAAGAAAAACCTAAAAAAACCATTAGGTTTTTGGAAAACCGAAAAAAACATGATAATGATAATGTTAATGAGAATGTAAATGAAAATGAGAATGATAATGATAATGTTAATGATATTGTGTGTTAAAACACAAAAAAGAAAAGAAAAAAATAATTTTTATTGTATGGCAGACGTCTCTGCCCATAACCAGGGGATTACGGTTTTACCGTTGAATGCCGTGGACGAACGCAGTTCATCTCTACTTTACCTTTTCCAAAGGGAGCCATATAAAAGACTCCTTCTGATGAGGGGAAGGTGGCACAGCGTAGCTGCGACTGAGAGGGTGTGTAAAAAGTCACGTTTTGGCAGAAAAAATATATTATAATACCTTCATCGAAACATACACAGTCGTTTTTGCTGTGAAAGCACGGCATTTGCGCATTATTTTATAAAAAGCAATTGCAATATATTTAAAAATATGTTATACTATAATGAAAAATATTTATTGTGAGGCATAACATTATGGAATATACGTTTTCTGATAAAATATCTTCCCTTAAACCGTCGCTTATCCGTGAAATTCTGAAAAGCGCAGGTAATGTAATACCTTTTTCAGCAGGCAATCCTTCCGTTGAAGCCTTCCCCGTAAAGGAAATGGCTGACATTTCAGCTTACCTTTACTCTGAATGTGCAGGACCTGCGTTGCAGTACGGTATAACCGAGGGTTACACGCCCTTGCGTGACAAGGTCAAGGCTCGTCTTAAGACGAAATTCGGCATCGGCAAGGATATGGATGAGACGATTATCGTTTCGGGCGGTCAGCAGGGTATTGAGCTTACCTGTAAGGTGCTTTGCAACGAGGGTGATACAGTTCTTTGCGAAGTGCCCAGCTTCATCGGCGCGCTCAATGCGTTCCGCTCCTACAACGTAAATCTCAAGGGTGTACCGCTTGACGATGACGGTATAAACCTTGAAGCACTTGAAAAAGCCATAAAGGAAAACAAGAACGTACGCTTTTTGTACGTTATTCCCACTTTCCAAAATCCGACGGGTATAACGACGAGCGCCGAAAAGCGCAAGGCTGTTTATGAAATTTGCAAAAAATACGGCGTGTTCATTCTTGAAGACAACCCCTACGGCGAGCTCCGCTTTGCGGGCAAGGACGTGCTTCCAATAAAGGCGCTTGACGAGGACGGCATCGTTATTTACTGCGGCTCTTTTTCCAAGGTCTTTTCACCGGGTCTGCGCGTTGGCTTTGTTTGCGCACCGCAGGCGATAGTTCAAAAGATCGTTGTGGCAAAGCAGGTATCTGACGTTCATACGAACGTATTTTTCCAGATGCTCATCGACCGCTACATTGATACCTGCGACCTTGACGCACACATTGCACGCATAAGCAACCTTTACAAGGGCAAATGCGAGCTTATGCTTTCCGAAATGGACAAGCATTTCAAGGGTGTAAAATACACACGCCCCGAGGGTGGACTTTTCCTTTGGTGCACGCTTCCTGACGGCTGTGACAGCCTTGACTTTGCCGCAAAGGCGAAGGAAGCAGGCGTTGCCGTCGTACCGGGCATTGCGTTCTCGGTGGAAAACGAGGTTTGTCCGTCCATGCGCTTTAACTACTCCATGCCCACGGAGCAACAGATAGTTGAAGGTGTAAAAATTCTCGGCGAAGTAATCGAAAAATATATATAAGCTAATGAAAGAGGCAATTCAAATGGAAAATACAGCTGAAAAGAAAAAAATACTGTTTAGCGGAATACAGCCCACGGGCAGAATAACCTTGGGAAACTACCTTGGTGCAGTACGAAATTGGCGTCTTTTGGAGGATACATACGACTGTCTTTATTCCGTCGTTGACCTGCACGCCATAACTGTCCGCCAAGATCCTGCGGCGCTCAGAAAGCAATGCCTTTCCACCCTTGCGCTCCTTTTGGCAAGCGGACTTTCCCCTGAAAAGAGCATACTTTTCTTCCAAAGCCACGTTGCGGAGCATGCGGAGCTTGCATGGGTGCTCAACTGCTATACCATGTTTGGAGAGCTGTCGCGCATGACGCAGTTCAAGGATAAATCAGCAAAGCACGCCGACAATATAAACGCGGGACTTTTTGCATATCCTGCCCTTATGGCGGCAGATATTTTGCTTTACAAAACGGAGATGGTTCCCGTCGGTCAGGATCAAAAACAGCATCTTGAGCTTGCGAGAAATATTGCAGAGCGCTTTAACGGAATTTACGGTGATACGTTCGTCGTGCCTGAGCCTTATATCCCCAAGGTCGGCGCAAAGATAGCATCTCTTGCGGAGCCGACGAAGAAAATGTCCAAATCCGATCCCAATGAAAATTCGTTCGTTGCTCTTTTAGATAAGCCCGACGATATCATGCGCAAGTTCAAGCGCGCCGTAACTGACAGCGAGGCTGTAGTCCGCTACGCCGAGGGCAAGGACGGCATAAACAACCTTATGACCATCTATGGAAGCATTACGGGCAAGAGCTTTGAGGAGATCGAGCGTGAGTTTGACGGACGCGGCTATGGCGATTTCAAGGCGGCTGTCGGCGAAGTCGTTGTGAACGAGTTTGCACCCATCCGCGAAAAGCATGATCAGCTTCTTAATGATAAGGCTTATCTTGAAAGTGTCTATAAGCAGGGCGCTGAAAAGGCGTCTTACATGGCGAGAAAAACCTTGGCGAAGGTATATAAAAAGCTTGGATATGTTGCAAAGTAAGGCTCAATAAGGAGGAGTTGAAATGCATTTGGCGAATCTTTTGCCCCATGTGCAAACGCTTGATATGCGTTTGATACTGTGGCTTGTCATAACAATAGGAGTTGCGGGCGCGATCTCCTTTGCGTTTACGCCCCTTGTAAATAAGCTGGCGTTTAAAATCGGTGCAGTCGATGTGCCCAAGGATGAAAGACGTGTTCACAACCATGCAATAGCAAGGCTCGGCGGACTTGCCATGTATATTGCGTTTATCGCCGCCGTGCTTATTTTCGACGACCTTACAAAACAGACTGCGGCAATTTTGCTCGGCTCTGTTGTAATAGTTGCGGAGGGTATTTTGGATGATGTTTTCGTCATAAAACCCATTACGAAGATACTGTTTCAGGTAGCGGCGGCGGTAGTGGTTGTCGTCGGCGACGTAAGGATAATAACGCTGTCCAGCCTCAACATTTTCGCAGATGTGCCTTATGTATATTTAGGAATTTTTGAAATTCCAATAACCATACTGTGGATAGTCGGTATAATCAACGCTGTAAATCTCATCGACGGACTTGACGGACTTGCCGTTGGCGTATCGACGATAGCGTCCTTGTCGATGCTCCTTATCGTCGTTATGCTCGGTCAAAACGATGTGAGCGTGATGATAGCGGCACTCGTTGGCGCTTGCCTTGGTTTTATGCCCTATAATACAAATCCTGCAAAAATATTCATGGGCGAAACGGGCGCGGCGTTTTTGGGCTATATCCTTGCCACGGTGTCCATACAGGGTATGTTCAAAATGTACGCTGTCGTATCGTTTTTCGTACCCTTCCTCATTCTCGGCTTGCCCATATTTGACATTATGTTTTCAACGATCAGGCGTCTTATGAAGGGACAAGCGCCGTGGAAGGCCGACAGGGAGCATATACATCACCGACTTATAGATATGGGACTTAACCAAAAACAAGCGGTAACGGTGCTTTATCTGACAAGCGCCATACTTGGTATCGCCGCCGTGCTTGCTACGAATATAGATAAAGCGCGCACGCTTTTGGTCATTGCCTGCGCTGTGATAGTTGCGCTTTTTGCTGCAGTTGTGTATATAAAGAATATATCACCCAAGAAGTGAGTTTACAATGTTCAAAAAGATATATCCTATCATAATTACGTTGATATTTGCGCTGATGCTCGCTGTAATGTTGCTGTCCTTTACGGGCGTTTTGCCTGATTTTTGGACTATCGTAACACAGCGTGACGATAGTGCGCCCTTTGACGGGGAAATACCGCAGTTTTTGTCTGAGCTTGATGAGCAGCAGCAAAATAAATTTGCCTTTTCTTTGTCGCAAAAGGATATGCAGGGAATATTACAATTTGCTAAAGCCCCTGAATATCTGCAGTGGAATTATGTTGTTTCACGTTTTTGGGACGAGCATTCGTCAAATACCGTTTATCGAGTGCAAGCGCACGGTGACTATTTCAAAATAACGTACAGCGTTGACGGCTACGATGGCGAGGAGAGCGTGACGGCGAGGGGCAACGAGCTTGTTTTTGAAAACAGCGACGGAAACAAAAACACTCTTTATGCTGATGAAGCACCGAGCTTCAGGGAATATTCGGGTATAACGGAGCAATCTCGCTTTGAAACACTGACGGAGCAGGAGATAGATACGATACATCTTGAAAACATAAAGCTGGCCGACAGCTCTTTCAAGGATACTGTCTTTGTAAAAACATATAATGAATCGCAAAACAGAACGGAATATTATTGGTTTTCCATGCGCTACGGCGTGATGATGCGCGCCCAGTATTATGAAGGGCAAAATCTTATATACAGCATGGAAACGCTGAGCGTATCGGCAGATGCGTTTGAAAAGGAGAATTAAAATGGAAAAAACTAAAGAAAAGCGCGGCTTTTCGTATTACGGTAAAAAATTTATTGACCGCTACCTTGTAAAAGCAATGGGCGGTATGGCGATGGGACTTTTTTCAACGCTGATAATCGGGCTTATTATAAAGCAGATAGGTCTGATTTTCCCCGATACAGCTTTTTGCACGTTGCTTACGAACGTAGCGTCTGTGGCAACGCTTATGACGGGCACGGGTATCGCCATCGGCACAGCACACGCCCTTGGCGCGTCGAAGCTGGTGCTGTTTTCCGCGGCAACAGTAGGACTTGTAAGCGCAAACGCGACTGCGTTTCTCAGCGGCGAGCTTTTTAGCGTAGCAGGCAAGGTGTTCAGCCCCGGCGATCCGCTTTCCGCATTTATCGCCGCAGTTTTCGCGGTTGAAATAGGTATGCTCATATCGGGGAAAACGAAGCTTGACATATTACTTACGCCCCTTGTAACCATCGCCGTGGGATGCACGGTGGGATTGCTTATCGGACCGTATCTGTCCATGGGAATGGCGGCGCTTGGCAGCTTTATCAATTACGCAACGACGCTTCAGCCCTTCCTTATGGGCGTTATCATTTCCGTCATCGTCGGCATAGTTTTGACCTTGCCCATTTCATCGGCGGCGCTTTGCATCATGCTTGGCATCTCAGGTATTGCGGCAGGTGCGGCGACGGTTGGTTGCTGTGTCCAGATGGTAGGCTTTGCCGTAATGAGCTACCGTGAGAATAAGGTGCAGGGACTTTTGGCGCAGGGACTTGGTACATCCATGCTTCAAATGCCCAACATCGTGAAAAAGCCCGTGATCTGGCTTCCCACCATAGCGGCAAGTGCCGTATTGGGTCCTGTTTCAACGCTTCTTTTCAAAATGGAAAACGTGGCGGCAGGTGCAGGCATGGGCACTTCCGGACTCGTAGGACCTATAATGACTTTTACAACGATGACGGCAAACGGCGAAGCGCCGTGGCTCGTGCTGGTAAAGATATTGGCGCTTTATGTTATACTTCCTGCCGCACTTGTACTGCTGTTTACTTGGATAATGTATAAGCTTGGCTGGATAAAATACGGAGATACGAAGCTTGAGCTTTGAGGGAGACGCTTTTGGACGGAATAATCAATTTATATAAACCTAACGGAATAACATCGCAGAGCGCCGTAACGGCTGTTAAACGCGCTCTCGGTATAAAAAAAGCAGGACACGGAGGCACGCTCGACCCAATGGCGGAGGGCGTGCTTCCCATACTCATAGGGAGTGCAACAAGGGCGCAGGACGAGATAATGCACGGCGGAAAAACGTATTTTGCAAAGCTTTTGCTGGGAGTTACCACTGACACAGAGGATATAACGGGCAACGTGCTTACAAGGCGCGAGGTGAAAGCTGACCTTGATGCGGTGAAAGCGGCGGCAAAGCAGTTTGAAGGTGATATAATGCAGACACCGCCCATGTACTCTGCTCTCAAGCAAAACGGCGTAAGGCTTTATACCCTTGGCAGAGCGGGCATTGAGGTGGAAAGACAGGCGAGACCTATAACGGTTTATTCCATTGACGTTACTGATGAAGATTGCGGCGAAAACGAGTTTGCCATCCGCGTGAAATGCTCAAAGGGCACTTATATCAGAACCATCTGCGCCGATATTGGAAAGGCGCTTGGCTGCGGCGCTACGATGACGTATCTTTGCAGAGAGCGGCTGACCGTGTTTGACAAGGCTGACGCTGTAACGCTTGAGCAGTTTAAGGCGGCGGCGGAAAAGGGCGAGGCTGAGCAGTATATTATTCCGACTGACAACGTATACAGCCATCTTGACAAGGCTGTTTTGGATGAAAGACAGCAACGGCTTATGAAAAACGGAGTGCGCCTTGACGCGCCGAGAGAGAAGCTTGCGCCACTTAATGCAGACGGTGCAAGGGCGAGAGTATATTCAAAAAACGGCGATTTTTTAGGTATAGCCGTATGTAAGGATATTGACGGCGCGCTTATGGTATATATGGATATAAACTTCTGAAGGGAAAGATAAAATGTGAAAAGCGTTGTAGCGCTTGGAAATTTTGACGGTGTGCACCGCGGTCATCATCATTTGCTGAAGGCGGCTGTCGCGGTGGGGATAAAAGAAAAGCTGACGTGTATAGCGTGGACGTTTGAAAAGCATCCGAAAAACGTCCTTGCAGGCGAATGCATAACCAAGCAGATAATGACGAATGATATGAAATACGAGCTTATCCGATATATTGGGGTGGATAAGGTCGTTTTTGCCGATTTTGAAAAGGTGAAGGATCTTTCCTGTGAGGAATTTGTGGATAAGGTACTGGTGCAAGAGCTTTCCGCCGCCCACGTTTTTTGCGGAGAGAATTACACCTTCGGCAAAAAAGCCGCAGGCAATGCAAAAAAGCTGTTTCAGCTTTGCGAAAGCCGAGGGATCAAGGTTACGATAATTCCCATATTACAATCGAGCGGTACGGATATATGTTCGACGAGGATACGCACTCTTATCGAGCAGGGCAAAGTGGAACAAGCCAACCTGCTTTTACTGCAGCGGTTTTTCATAAGAGGCGAGGTGCTAAAGGGCAATAAAATCGGCTCGAAATACAATATGCCAACTGTAAATATGGTGATACCGCATGATATCGTTAAGCCGAAGAGCGGAGTATATTTCAGCAAAACCGTCGCTGACGGAGAGTCGTATATTTCTCTTACGAATATCGGAACTCGTCCGACGGTAGGCGGGACGGAAGAAAATATGGAAACACATATTATCGGCTATCACGGCAATCTTTACGGAAAAATAATTGACGTTCATCTTCTCAAATACCATCGCGGCGAGAAGAAATTTGACAGTCTTGACGAGCTTTTCAGACAGATAGAAAAGGATATAGAGGACAGAAAGAAATGGAACGGCTGAGCCTGAAAAAAGCTATATTGGTTGAAGGGAAATACGATAAAATAAGGCTTGAAGCCGTCGTCGATGCGCCCATATTTACAGCAGACGGCTTCCGCATTTTTTCCGACAGCACAAAGCTTTCAATGCTTCGGAAAATTGCCGAGGAAACGGGGCTTATTATCCTTACGGACAGCGACAGAGCGGGATTTATTATCCGACAGCACGTTTACGGCGCGATAGATAAAAGATACGTTGAAAACGTGTATATCCCCGACGTTTTCGGCAAGGAAAAGCGCAAGAAAAAAGCAGGTAAGGAAGGAAAAATAGGCGTTGAGGGCTTTGATGCCCAAAGGCTCAAGGACATACTTGTTCGCGCAGGCGTATGTGACGGCGAAAGAAAGCCGCCCCATACAACGCGCATGGATTTTTACGATGACGGTCTTTTGGGCGCTGAAAACAGCGTGCAAAGGAGAAAAAAACTGTTGGAAATGATGGAGCTTCCGACACATTTGTCTGTATCTGCACTGCTTGATATGGTAAACGTACTGCTTTCGAGGCAGGAATATGAGGAAAAAGTAAGGCAACTTTGCGAGATTTTTGATACAGATGTTGAAACGGACGGCAATAAGAGGTAAAATAACAGTATATTGATATTGTGAAAGGGTGTAACTATGGCAACTTTGATATACATTGTTGATGATGAGGACAATATAAGAAATCTGATAAAAAGCTTCCTTTTGAAGGACGGCTTTGAGGTGCGTGACTTTGCAAGCGGCGATGAGATGCTTGAAAGCTTCGATAAGAAAGCGGCTGACCTTGTTGTGCTTGATATAATGCTTCCCGGACTTGACGGTTATTCCGTTTGCGAGGCGCTTCGCGCACGCGGAAACGTGCCGATAATCTTTCTTTCCGCAAGGGACAGCGAGTACGACAGAATAGCGGGACTTAAGCTTGGCGGCGACGATTATCTCACAAAGCCCTTCAGCCCCCTTGAGCTTGTAGAGCGAATTAAAGCGCTTTTGCGCCGTGCAGGTACGAATGAAACGGCGAAGAAGGACGGAGCTATCAGCTTTGGTGACCTCCAGATATACCCTGAATCGAAAAGAGCTTTTTGCGGAGAGGTAAATCTAAGCCTTACCATAAAGGAATTTGATCTTCTTTGCTACCTTGCGAAAAATCACGGAAGAGCCGTCAGCCGTGACGAGCTTTTGTCTGTGGTATGGGGCATTGAATGTGACATTGACACCCGCGCAACTGACGACACGGTAAAGCGCTTGCGAAAGAAAATGGCGGCTGTATCGTCGAAAACGAAGCTTGAAACAATATGGGGCTACGGATTTATGCTCACCGAATAGGGAAAAGATATGATGAAAAAACTGAACCTGAGAAAAAAACTGATGATATCCTATATGTTTATCCTCGTTGTGGTGATAACGCTGACGTGGATAGGCTTCGACACGCTTACAAAGGTTTACATAACGTCGTCGGCGTGGAAAAGCATTGAGAGCTCAAGGCAGTATATCGACGCTGAATCCATGGGCGTAATGTTCCGCTATCACGATAAGGACGAGCAGAGAAATCCATATACGGAAAATCAGCTTTTGCAGGAGATCATGAATATCTCCTCCCAAATGAGCATGGCAAGCAGTATCTTTGATATACAGTATCTTGTGGTTTCGAATGATAACACGATGCTTTATCCCATAGTGGATAGCGCGGAGGACGAAAAATATATTTTTATAAATGAAAACATCTGGCCGAATATTGCGGAAAACGATATGGGCAGATTTGTGTTCAGCGGCGCTGACAAAACGCGATACCTTGCATTCAAGGATAAGGTGACTGACAGCAGCGGCAACGTGCTGGGCTTTGTTATCGTTTATGCCGGCATGGCGGGCACGGAGCAGTTTACATCGACCATAACGTATATTACGGTAATGATATTCCTTATGGCATCCATCATTGCCGTGCTCATCTCCGTGGTAATTGCAACGAGGATAGCGAACCCAATTTTGGAGCTTCGCAACTATGCCAATGAGATAGGAAGGCGCAACTTCAAAGCGGAGCCGCCTGAAAAAACGGACGATGAGATAGGCGAGCTTGCTGAGGAAATGAGCAATATGGCGTATCGCCTTGACAAGCACGATAAGGAGCTTAAAACATTTTTCCAAAACGCCTCCCATGAGCTTCGCACACCGCTCATGTCCATACAGGGCTACGCAGAGGGTATAAAGCTTGGCGTTTTTGACAACAATGAGGAAGCGGCACAGATAATCGAGCAGGAAAGCAAACGCCTTACGGGTATAGTTGATGGGCTTATGTATATTTCTCGCCTTGAAACGGTTGAGGATATTTACGAGAAAGCACCGTTCTCCCTGACGGACCTCGTCAATGAGAGTATGTCCATAACGAAAGGCGAGGCGATGGCGAAAAATATAACGCTGAAGGCGAATTTGCCTGAAAAGCCGATAACGCTGACGGGTGATATTGAAAAGCTTTCCGCCGCACTTGTAAACGTCATTTCAAACTGCATTCGCTTTGCAAAAACGGAGGTCTCGCTGACCGTTATAAAAACAAGCGAAGCGACTGTGATATATATTGCTGACGACGGAACGGGTATAAATGAAAACGACCTTCCACATATTTTCGAGCGTTTTTATAAGGGAAAGAGCGGCAAGACGGGGCTTGGACTTGCCATAACAAAAACAATTATCGAAGCCCACGGAGGCACGGTTTGTGCAAAAAATACGCAAAACGGCGCACTTTTTGAAATAGCACTTAAAAACTAACAGGAATTTAAAACAAGCATCACACGTATATTGTACGGAAACGGAGGATATACGTATGAAGAAAAGGGAACGGGGATTTATTTACGGCGCGTCTGTATTGGTCTGCGCAAATCTTGTGGCAAAGCTTATCGGCGCGCTGTATAAGCTACCACTTACGGCGCTTATCGGCTCGGAGGGCATGGGCTACTTTAACACAGCGTACAGCTTTTGCAACGTGTTTTATTCTGCGATAACGGTTGGAATACCCGTCGCCGTATCAAAGCTTACAGCGGAGTATGCGGCAAAAAGCAACCTGATAATGGTGCAAAAGGTGCGAAAAGCGGCACACAGCGCGTTTTTCTATATCGGATTTGCCGCATCCCTTCTGATGATGATATTCGCCTCACAGCTTGCAAATCTCATCGGAAATCCGCAATCGGTTTATGCCATAACGGCAATCGGACCGTCTGTTTTGTTCGTATGCCTGATGTCTGTTGAGCGAGGATATTGGCAGGGACTTGGCAATATGTACCCGACAGCTATAAGCGAGATAGTGCTGTCCGCCGTAAAGCTTGCCGCAGGCATGGCGATAGCGTCGTATATGATAAGCTCCCATAGTCTCATGTCCGTAGCGGCAGGCGGAGCTGTGGCAGGAGTAACGCTTGGCACGGCAGGCGCGTACCTTTGGATGCGCATACGAAGGCTTTTTAGAAGTAAATCTATAGGGGAGTATAACTGTTCTACAGTAGAACTTGAAATTAGCGGAAAGGAAAAACGTAGCATTTTAGCTGAAATACTGCGAATATCCGTCCCTGTGACAATAGGCGCGTCGGTGGTAAGCTTAACAGGACTTATCGACGTTGCAACTATAATCAGGCGGCTTTGCGATGGCGGAATGAGCGATGTGCAGGCAAATTACGTTTACGGAAACTATACGGGCTTTGCAATGCCGCTGTTTAATCTTGCTCCTGCGCTGATAATGGCTGTGGGAACGACTATCATCCCCGTACTGTCTGCGGCGAAAACGCAGGGCGACAGAGTAAAAATGGAGGAAACGGTAAACGGCGCCCTTACGCTGTCATCGTTTTTGGCGCTTCCCGCATCAATAGGGCTCTCGGCGCTGTCTTTTCCTATATTAAAGCTTTTATATCCCTTGAGAATTGATGAAGTAGCCTTATCCGCACCGCTTTTGCAAACGCTGTCGTTAGCAGGCTTTTTTGTGTGCATAACGGCTGTCACAAATTCCGTTTTGCAATCGCTTGGCTACGGTAAAATACCCGTATACGCAATGATAGCGGGAGCGGCGGTGAAAACTGCGGCGAATTTTATTCTCGTCGGTATGCCTGAGGTGGGCATACGGGGCGCGGCGTACGCAACGATAATGTGCTACTTCGTAACGGCTACTGTAAATCTTTTTGCAATAATAAGCAAGGCGGGGATAAGGGTCCAGCTTTTGCAAACGGTGATAAAGCCTGTGATCCCGTCGGTAGCGATGGGCTTTGCCGCATCGGCTGTGTATCGGGCAACGGATGTGAAAATGGGCGACGGTGCTGTAATATTCGCTATTTTTACCGCGATTTTCGTCTATTTTGCACTTTCCGCTCTATTTTATAAAAAAAATATAATAAATATAATAAAAAAACGTCAATAACACTTGACAAAAAGGACGTAGTGAGGTAATATATGTTAGAGAAAAGTATTGATACTCATAAGGATTGCTATGATTTTTACGATCTGTGCAGGATAATGGATATTTTGCGCGGCGAAAACGGCTGTCCGTGGGACATGGAGCAAACGCATAAGAGTATCCGCGAAAACTTCATCGAGGAGGTCTATGAAGCTGTCGAAGCCATAGATACGGAGGATAGTGAGCTTTTACAGGAGGAGCTTGGCGACGTGCTTTTGCAGGTTGTTTTTCATGCGAAGATATCGGAGCAGTCGGGCGGCTTTGCCATCGACAAGGTAACGGATGGAGTTTGCAGAAAGCTTATCGTCCGGCATCCCCATATTTTCGGCGACGTGAAGGCTGATACGGCGGAGCAGGTTTTGCAAAATTGGGCTGAGATCAAAAGTCAGACGAAGGGTCAAACGACTAAAACGGAGCGCTTGCGATCGGTATCGAAAAGCTTGCCTGCGCTGATGCGAGCTGAAAAGGTGCAGGGCAGAGCGGAAAAAGCAGGCGACAGCGTTATGACGAAGGAGCAGGCTATCGAGGCTTTGGAAAAGAGCGTTGCGGCGCTGAAGGCACAGGGCGATGAAAAGCTTTGCGGACAGGTTCTTTTTAATGCAGTAAAGGCCGTCCGTCTTTGCGGTACGCTTCCCGAAACATCTCTTACAGTGGCTTGCGATAATTTTATTGACGAATTTGAAAAAAGAGAATTACAAGGTAAAAATTCTTAATTCACACCAAAGTGCGTTTAAGATTTTATAAAAAAACAAAAAAATCAGGAGGAAAACACAATGAACAAGGCAGATTTAGTAGCAGCAGTAGCGGCGAAGTCCGGACTTACAGCAAAGGATTCCGCAAAGGCGATAGACGCATTTGTAACGGCTGTTGAAGAAGCACTCGTAAAGGGTGACAAGGTTTCTCTCGTTGGCTTCGGTACTTTTGAAACAAAGCTCAGAGGCGAGAAGAAGTGCCGCAATCTTCGCACAAAGGAAGAGATCGTTGTTCCCGCAACAAACGTACCTGCTTTCAAGGCAAGCAAAACTCTTAAAGATAAGGTTGCTAAATAAGTAAAACCGAGTCAAAGGATATGGAGCGCTGCGGATTTCATGAAGCTGTGTCTTGCGAAAAAGCAATGGCTGGTAGTAACTGTGCCGAGCGTCGCTTGAGGCTGCTTTATGAAGTCTCGGCGCTCCTTATTTTTTTCAGGAGAATGTCATGAGATTGGATAAATATTTAAAGGTATCGCGCATTATCAAGCGCAGAACGGTGGCTAACGAGGCGTGTGACGCGTCGCGAGTGTCCGTAAACGGAAAGCCCGCAAAAGCATCCTACGAGGTGAAAACGGGTGATATAATTGAAATAGGATTTGGATCAAAGGCACTGAAGGTGCGCGTGATCGACATAAAAGAAACTGTCGGCAAGGCGGGAGCGACGGAGCTTTACGAGGTATTGCCGTAACTTAAACGAGAAAAAAACAGCTTATGCTGATAATTTTTGCCGCGGAGGTGTCTTTCAAAATGACTGTACGTGAAAAGGTTGAAAAAAATGAAAAATTAACGCTGTCCCAATATGCGTGCCTTTCCGCAAACACACAGGGCAGAGAAAGAGCGGAGACGGAATGTGAAATGAGAACTGCGTTCCAGCGCGACCGCGACAGAATAATACATTCAAAGGCATTCAGAAGACTTAAGCACAAAACGCAGGTTTTCCTTTCCCCCGAAGGTGACCACTACAGAACGCGCCTTACCCATACTCTTGAGGTGGCACAGATAGCGCGCACTATAGCGCGTGCATTGGGACTGAACGAGGACCTTTGCGAAGCTGTGGCGCTTGGCCATGATCTCGGTCATACGCCCTATGGACACGCAGGCGAGCGCGTTTTGGACAGGATACATCCCGATGGCTTTGCCCACTATAAGCAGAGCAGGCGCGTTGTTGAAGTGCTTGAAAAGGACCACAAGGGGCTTAATCTTACCTTGGAGGTGCGCGACGGTATTGAGCATCATTCAGGCGCAGGAAAAGCCATGACGCTGGAGGGAAGGGTCGTTCGCCTTGCCGATAAAATAGCGTACACGAACCACGATATTGACGACGCCGTGCGCGGACGGATAATTTCCGCAAACGATATTCCGAAGCATTTGACGGAGATTTTCGGAGATTCCCACAGCAAACGCATAACGAGCATGATAAACGCCGTGGTGCGTGCGAGCGACGGAAAAAACGACGTTATATTTGACACTGATTTAGCTTCGAGCTTTTCCGAGCTTCGTACGTTTATGTTTGAAGCCGTGTATAAAAACCCCGTTGCAAAGGGCGAGGAGGGCAAGGCGGAAAACATCGTTGAATGGCTGTATAATTACTATTTGTGCAACCCATCGAAGCTTCCGCAGGATGAAGCGCAGTATATTGATGAATACGGGCTTGAGGTCGTTGTATGCGACTATGTGGCTAATATGAGCGACCCGTACGCTACGGGTACGTTTGAAGCGCTCTTTGTGCCGAAAAGCTGGAGTATTCTGTAAAACGAAAGGTTAAAAGTAAATGACAAGAGAGCTTGAAAAAATACTTATGTCCGTCAATAAACCCACACGGTACACAGGCGGCGAATACGGACAGACGGTTAAGGATAAAAATAAAATTGATACGAGGTTTGCGTTTTGCTTTCCCGATACGTACGAGATAGGTATGTCGCACCTTGGAATGAAGATACTTTACGGCGCGCTTAACGAGCATGAAAAAATATGGTGCGAGCGTGTTTTTGCTCCCGACGTCGATATGGAGGCGAAAATGCGCGAGAAAAACATTCCTCTTTTTGCCCTTGAAAGCCATGACCCGATAGCTGATTTTGATTTCATCGGCTTTACGCTCATGTATGAAATGTGCTATACGAATATGCTCAATATGCTTGATCTTGCAGGCATTCCCGTTTTTGCCAAGGACAGAAAGGGCATGAAGCAGATCGTCGTTGCAGGCGGCCCGTGTGCGTATAACCCGGAGCCTGTGGCTGATTTTGTCGATATTTTTTCCATAGGCGAGGGTGAAACGATGCTTGTGGAAATATGCGAGCTTTTCAGAAAAATGCGTGATGAAGGTGCAAGCAGGGAAGAATTTTTGCGCGAATGCGCAAAGATCGACGGTGTATACGTACCTTCGCTTTACGATGTAAAATATAACGAGGACGGCACTGTAAGCTCCTTTGAGCCGAAGTGTGAGCAGGCGAAACGTAAAATACAAAAGCGGATAATGACCGACTTTGAAAGCGCATATACGCCTGACACCATGATAGTCCCCTTTAATCAAACTGTTTTTGACCGCGTTACACTTGAGGTAATGCGCGGATGTATAAGAGGCTGCAGATTTTGTCAGGCGGGCATGGTTTACCGCCCGTCGCGAGGCAGAAGTCCCGAAATGCTTAACAGCCTTGCCAAAAAGCTTTGCGACAATACGGGCTATGAGGAGATTTCACTTTCATCATTGAGCACAAGTGACTATAAAGGTGTGACGGAGCTTTGCGACCTTTTGCTTGACTGGACGGAAAAGCGAAATATAAGTCTTTCCTTGCCGTCACTTCGCGCCGATAATTTCTCGCAAGACCTTTTAGAGCGTGTGCAAAAGGTGCGCAAAACGAGCCTTACCTTTGCACCCGAAGCGGGAAGCCAGCGCTTGCGCGACGCCATAAACAAAAACGTGACGGAGGAGGATATTCTTTCCACGGCACGCCGCGCCTTTGCAAGCGGATATACGTCCATTAAGCTTTATTTTATGATAGGCTTACCGACGGAAACTATGGAGGACGTTGAGGCGATACCTGCCTTGGCGCAAAAAATAGTCAACGAATTTTACAATTCGCCCAACAGACCCAAGGGCAAAACGGTAAACGTATCCATAAGCGTGTCGAGCTTTGTGCCCAAGCCCTTTACTCCGTTCCAGTGGGCGGCGCAAAATACGCAAGCACAGCTTGCAGAAAAGCAAAAGCGCATAGCTGAGTGCATCCGCACTAAAAAGATAAGCTACAGCTATCACGCCAGCGACCTGAGCGTGCTCGAAGCCGTTTTTGCAAGAGGCGACAGACGATTGGGCGCAGTGCTTTACGATGCGTGGAAAAACGGCTGTACCTTTGACAGCTGGGATGAGCATTTCAAGAGCGCCGTATGGCGCAAGGCGTTTGAAAATAACGGACTTACTACCGAATTTTACGCCAACAGGGAAAGAAGCTACGAGGAGATTTTGCCCTGGTCGTTTATTGATATTGGTGTTACGGAGCAGTTTATGAAGCGTGAGAACGAGCTTGCAAAGGAAAGCAAGACGACGCCCAACTGCTATGAAAAATGCTCAGGCTGCGGCGCGGCAAAGCTGATGGGGGGTAAATGCAGTGTCACTCAATGCGAATGAAGCGATAAAGGTGCGAATAAGGTTTTCACGAAGCGGCGACGCGAGATTTGTGTCCCATCTTGACCAGCTTCGCTCCTTGGCGAGAGCTGTCAACCGTTCAGGCGTGCCCGTATGGAATACGGAGGGCTTTAATCCCCATCCGCACCTTGTTTTTGCAAACCCCCTTTCTGTCGGTTTCACTGCCGACAGCGAAATAATGGATATACGCCTTGTTGAACCTATGGAGATGGACGAGGTAAAGCGCCGTCTCAACGATGCAATGCCGCCGTTTTACGCCGTAACGGATGCGTACATAAGAGAAACGAAGCCCGTTGATATAGCGTACGCCCTTTATAAAATAACGATGACGGCAGAAAATATGACGGCAAAGCAGCTTTACGATGGGGTAAAGGCTATGCTTGAGCGCGACGAGATATGGGTTGAAAAGTCGGCGAAGCGCTCCACGGCGGAGACGAATATCCGACCGATGATAAAAACATACGAGCTTAACGTAGATGGGAGCGACCTTAAAATAGAAACGGTGCTGTCCGCATCGTCTACGGAATTTTTGAATCCAACGTATCTTTTCAGAGCAATGGAGCGATATATCAAGGATTTTGAGCTTGATTACAGCAGTATCTGCCGCAGTACGTTTTATACGGCGGATATGAAGGAATTTAAATAAGGGATGGAAAACGAATATATGGATCAATCGAAAATACGTAATTTTTGCATAATCGCCCATATTGACCACGGAAAATCCACACTTGCAGACAGATTTTTGGAGATGACAAGTGCCGTTGAGAAGCGTCAGATGGAAAATCAGCTTCTTGACAACATGGAGCTTGAAAGAGAACGAGGAATAACTATCAAGGCTCGCGCCGTAAAGCTTAATTACACGGCTAAGGACGGCGAAAGCTACGTTTTCAACCTTATTGATACTCCCGGTCACGTTGACTTTAACTATGAGGTGTCGCGTTCCCTTGCCGCTTGCGAGGGCGCAGTTTTAGTTGTTGACGCGTCACAGGGAATTGAGGCGCAAACGCTGGCGAACACGTATCTTGCCGTTGAGCATGGACTTGAGGTCATGCCCGTAATCAATAAGATCGACCTTATTGCCGCCGACCCCGACAGATGCGTTCATGAGATTGAGGATATTATCGGCATACCTGCGGAGCAGGCACCGCGCATATCGGCGAAAACGGGACTCAACGTGGAGCAGGTTCTGGAGCAGGTGGTGGAGCTTATTCCGCCTCCGAAGGGCGATGCTGATGCGCCGCTGAAGGCTCTCATTTTTGACTCTTATTACGATGCGTACCGCGGAGTTATAGTATATATCAGAGTTATTGAGGGCACGCTCCGTAAAAACGACCTTGTAAAGCTTATGGCGACTGATGCGCAGTATGAGCTTGTTGAGCTTGGCTATATGCGCCCCATCGGGCTTGAAAGCTGTGATAAGCTTTGTGCAGGCGAGGTTGGATATTTTACGGCAAGCATAAAAAACGTGCAGGATATTCACGTTGGCGATACGGTAACGCACGTGGAAAACGGTGCAGACGAGCCGCTTCCGGGCTATAAGGCAGTTTTACCCATGGTATATTGCGGTATTTATCCCGCAGACGGCGCTGATTACGAGGCGCTTCGTGATGCCCTTGAAAAGCTTCAGCTTAACGATGCGTCGCTGACGTTTGAGCCTGAAACGTCCGTAGCTCTCGGCTTTGGCTACAGATGTGGATTTTTGGGACTTTTGCATATGGAAATAATCCAGCAAAGACTTGAGCGTGAATACAATCTCGACCTTATAACGACCGCGCCCAGTGTTATTTACAAAATAAATAAAACAGACGGCACGACCGTTATGATCGATAATCCCACCAATTACCCTGCGCAAACGGAAATTGCCTCGGCTGAAGAGCCTATGGTCAAGGCGAGCATAATCACTCCGAAGGAATATGTGGGCAATATTATGGAGCTTTGTCAGGACAGACGAGGTATTTATATAGATATGAAATATCTTGATACAGACCGCGTTGAGATCCATTATGAGCTTCCGCTCAACGAGATAATCTATAACTTTTTCGATACGCTTAAATCCCGTACGAGAGGCTATGCCTCTCTTGACTATGAGATGATAGGTTACCGTCCGTCCGACCTTGTTAAGCTTGATTTTCTGCTTAATGGCGATATTGTGGACGCGCTGTGCTTTATCGTCCATAGTGAAAAGGCATATCCCCGTGCAAGACGAATTGCGGAAAAGCTCAAGGAAAACATTCCGCGCCAGCTTTTTGAAATTCCCGTTCAGGCGGCTATCGGCGGAAAGATAATCGCGAGAGAAACGGTAAAAGCCTTGCGTAAGGACGTTTTGGCAAAGTGCTACGGCGGCGATATTACCAGAAAGAAGAAGCTTCTTGAGAAGCAAAAGGAAGGTAAAAAGCGTATGCGCCAGCTCGGTACGGTAGACGTGCCGCAGGAAGCGTTCATGTCCGTGCTTAAATTTGACGAATAGTCATAACCACCGGCTAAGCCGGTGGCTTGCTCAGCCCTATAAGGGCATATTACTGGCAGGGCTGAAAGCCCACCGAAAGATCTGCCAACCGCAAGCGGACTCAAGCTACCGCTAAAGCGGTT